>JASLXL010000284.1 GCA_030740335.1 SAR202 cluster bacterium
CGTGAACTTAGTGGCACTGTAGTCCGGTATGCGATATGTGATGTCGGGCGCGACCTGCGATCAAGTGCGTCTCCTCCCCTCCGACCGCGCTTCCTCGCGGCAATGTCCCTTACGCCCCAACAGGTTCTTTCCCAGTTGGGATGTGCAGAGGGCATCGCCCCTCTGCCGGGTATACTAGGGTATTCCTCACATTGAAAATTATTTCTCTTTTTCTCTTTCTTTCCTTCTTCCAAATCAGAGCATCAGGGTATATCTTTGATACAGCCTTTTGTTGAACTGAATAACAAACACGGTCACAGGAGAGATCCATGCCTACCCAAAACTTCGCCGATCGACTGGCATCAGGCCAAAACATCCTGCTAGACGGTGGCACCGGCTCTGAGCTTCAGCGGCGCGGGGTCAATATTGCTCGCGGCTGGAACAAAGCTGGCGACATAGGCCCCTGGTCTGCCGTCGCTAACAAGACGGCCCCGGACGCCGTCCGCCAGATCCACACTGACTACCTCGACCTAGGCGCCGACATCATCAGCAGCAACACCTTCTGGGGCAACCGCAGCCGCATGGCCGTGGCCGGCCTTGGAGACGACTGGGAAGAGTACACCCGCCTCGCAGTGGAAATCGCGCTGGCTGCCCGTGACGACTCCAACCCGGAAGCCTACGTCGCCGGAGGCATAGCACCATCACCCGGCCTAGGCGATTCCTACGAAGACCTGCGCGACCAGGCCGCGATTCTGGAGGAAATGGGTGTCGACGCCATACTCACCGAATACGTCGGCTCCATCGCGAAGGTGCGCCAGTCGATCCGGGCAGCAGCCCCTACAGGCCTGCCGCTGCTCTTGGGACTCTGCCATTTCGACGAGCAGGGTCGACTCAATATGGATGGCGGCTCGATGGCAGATGTGGTGGAGGCAATCAACAACGAGGGCGTGGGTGTGGACTCCATCTTGCTCATGTGCAGCGCGCCGAAGGAAATATCGCGGACCATGCCAATACTGAGGGACGTCTTCGACGGGCCTACGGGCGCCTACGCCAACGTGGGCTACGACGGCGCGGGCGGTGGTAAGGGAGATGATCCCGACCTTCAACTCAGGGGGGCTAACATAGGAAAAAACACACCGGAGCACTACGCCAGGTTCGGGCAAGAATGGCTCGACATGGGCGTACAGATTGTCGGAGGATGCTGTGCCACAACCCCCGACCACATTGCCGCCCTGGCGCCAACCATCAAAGGCACCTAAGCCGCTGGCTCCCTGTTGAAAAGGGGAATGTAGAGGGACGGAGCCCTGCCGCCGACCCTGAGCCCGTCGAATGGCCGGGTGCCTGAAGGTGCCCTCACAATATGTTTCTTTTTTTTCCGAGAACAGGGCCGGCGAAACTCCCGAGACGAGTTTCGCCCATCCACCAACATTTATACCGGCAGATCGATGCCGTAGCTGTCCATCACAGGATCAAACTTCGCCTTGAAAGCGTCGTCTGGCTCCACCATCGGCAGACGCGGTGAACCAGCATCAAACCCTGCCCGATTCACCGCATATTTGATGGGTATTGGGTTCGTCACCCAGAACAGCGCCTTGAATATCGGGAACATCCGAAGGTGCTCCTCGGCAGCCATCTCGATATCCCCTTCGAGGATCATCCCCATCATCGCCTTGATCTGGTTTCCGATAATGTTTCCCGCCACACTGACGATGCCGAAGCCTCCCACACACATCACAGAGAAAGTCTCGTCGTCATTACCTGACCACACCTTGAACCCGTCCGGCGCGCCGTCCACGATCCGTGCAATCTGGACCGGGTCACTGGACGCCTCCTTCACACCGATTATGCTGTCGATCTCGGCCAGACGCAGTGTCGTTTCAGCAGTCATGTTGAGCGAGGTGCGTGTCGGCACGTTGTACAGGAGCCCCGGCAGCGAAGTCGCTTCCGAAATAGCCTTGAAGTGCTGGTACAAGCCCTCCTGGGGAGGCTTGTTGTAGGCAGGTACCGTCAGCAGCAGCCCATCGACGCCGACCTTTTCAGCTTCGATGGACAGATCCAGAGACCCCCGATGGTAGTTGTCGGTGGTGCCGGCTATCACGGACGCCTCGTTCCCGACCTCCTCCTTCACTTCCGCGAATAACCTTATTTTCTCCTCGGTCGACATCGAAGGCGACTCACCAGTGGTGCCGCCTATGACTAGGCCGTCGCTGCCCGAATTGATCAGCCCCCGGGCGAGCTTGCGCGCCTGCTTGTAGTCGACCTCGCCACCCTCGCCAAACGGCGTGATCATCGCCGTTAGCAGTCTGCCGATCTCAACCATCGTTCACCTCCTAGAACTGTACAATTCCAATATCTCCCGACTACGCTACGCCCCCACGCGGCATGAGTTCTTTGCTCATCATTTCTTCTGCAATCTGGACAGCATTCAGGGCCGCGCCCTTCCGCAGGTTGTCCAGAACCAGCCACATCACGATGCCGTTGGGGTGAGATTCGTCGCTCCGTATACGCCCTACATGCACAGGATCCTGCCCCGCAACGTCGAAAGGCATCGGGTACATCTTGGAAGACGGCTCATCGAGCAGTTTGACTCCTGGCGCCTTCCCCAGCACCTCCGAGACCTCTTTTGCGCTCATCGGGTGATCGAACTCCAAATGAACAGCCTCGCTATGCGATACCATCACTGGAACACGCACACACGTAGCCGACACGGCTAGGTCCGGCCTATGTAGAATTTTTCGCGTCTCAAAAACCATCTTCATCTCTTCGGTTGTGTACCCACTGTCTAGAAAATCCTCGACATGGGGCAGCACGTTGAAGGCAATCTGGTGAGGGTACACGTCGGGTTGCGCTGCATCTCCGCCAAGCACCTGCCCGGACTGTACACGCAGTTCTTCCTGGGCGGCGGCACCAGTCCCGGAGACCGCCTGGTACGTGGCCACCGTAACACGTGTCACGCGGTTGACTTCATCCAAGGGCTTGAGCGCCATGACCAGTGGGGTCGTCGAGCAGTTGGGGGTCGATACGATGCCGCAGTGCCCGTCCAAGTCACCAGCGTTGACCTCGGGCACGACCAGCGGCACTGCCGGGTCCATTCGGAAGGCTGCGCTCTTGTCGATCACCATCGCCCCGCGCTCAACGGCAATCGGCACTAGCTCTTGGCTGGTATCACTCCCGGCGGCAATGAAAACCAGGTCCACTTCTCCCAGTAGCTCCGGCGTCGCCTCCTCTACCGTCAGATCCTGGCCATTTACGCGTAGTTTCTTGCCCCAGGAACGCTCGGACGCACATACACGAATAGACGCCGCTGGAAAAGCCCGCTCCTCCAATATACCCAGGCAAACCTGCCCCACGGCGCCCGTCGCCCCAACCACCGCAACCCTTAATCCATTCATGACTGCTCCCTAACTCAACCTGGCGCAAATAATACCCGTTATAGATTGCCGAAACCACTCCAAAAAATCATACTCCGGCGACTAAAGGCT
This sequence comes from SAR202 cluster bacterium, assembly GCA_030740335.1. Next base: position 3,462 of record JASLXL010000284.1, read on the forward strand.
TGCTTTAGTTACATGCCCTCTTCAGCACAACAACTTCGCTAGACACGCACAGTATCCCCATGGAAAGTTGTCGATGAACAGGGTGCATCGCCTATGCAAGACCGGGCTGAGGCCAGTTGGCGGAGTTGAGACTAGACCCCGCCTACAGCCCCATGAGCTTGTCTAGGCCTACGGTAAGCCCCGGACGGCTGCCGACCTTACGAACGGCCATCATCACTCCCGGCATAAAGCTCTCGCGGTTGACAGAATCGTGGCGAATAATCAGCGTCTGGCCGAGGCCGCCAAAGGTCAATTCGTGGTGCGCCACCCGCCCGGGCATGCGCGCACTGTGAATGGTTACGCCGCCGGTGGTTCCACCACGAGTCCCAGAAATCATCTCTTTCTCAGCAGCGGGGGCGGTGAAATCGGTGCCTTTGCCCTCAATCGCGGCCTTCGCGATGGCGAGTGCCGTACCCGAAGGCGCGTCGACCTTCGCTTCGTTGTGCATCTCGGTCAGGTCGGCGTACTCGAAAAAGCGAGCCGCTTCTTTCGCAAGATGGATCATCAGTACAGCGCCAACCGCGAAGTTGGGTGCGATAAAAATTCCTGTTCCATGCTCCTCGGCCAAATCCGCTGCCTCTTCGTAGGCGGCGTCCTGATGGCCGGTGGAGCCAATTACAGCGTGAACCCCGGCTGGCGCGGCCTCACGCATGACGGCCAGGGCCCCATCCGCGTTGGTGAAGTCAACCACGACATCGGCGTCGGAAAGAGCGCCTTCGATAGTGGTGAAAAGAGGCACACTCCCTGAACCGTCAGGGAGCGCGATTGAGTTCGTGTCGGCATACAGATCAACTGCGCCGACCGGCTCGAGGCCGTCCTCGTCACACAGCGTAGTCAGGACCTGGAGTCCCATTTTTCCAAGAACGCCCTGGACAACGACCCTGATCGACGCCATCATCTACCTCGAAATCTACCGGCGTGGGCCGCGGTCGCGATCACGCGGTGGTCCCGACCTGGAGCCGCCTCCCTGAGGCGGCCTGTCGCGATAGCCGCCCTGCCCACCCCGCCTGTCGCCGTTACCGTCGTCGCGTCGTGGACCGTCGGAATCTGAGCCACCGCCACTATCACCACCCTGGAGCAGGGATCTGCGGGACAGTGCGATGCGGCCCGAGTGGTCGACGCCGATGACCTCGACCTCTATCTCGTCCCCAAGCGCTACCACGTCCTCGACCGTCGGGACGTGGCGATCTGAAAGCTCGCTAATGTGCACCATCCCATCCGTACCAGGCAGAATCTCGACAAAGGCGCCGAAGTTCATAATCCGGACAACCTTGCCCTTGAACTTGTCACCAACCTTAGCCTCTCTGGTCAAGCCCTCAATGATAGCGACGGCCCGATTGGAGGCCTCCGCATCCGAAGAGCCAATAGTAACGGTGCCGTCGTCGGCGACATCCACCGTTGCCTTGGTCTCCTCGACGATGGCCCTGATCGTCTTGCCACCTGGGCCAATGACGGCGCCTATCTTGCTAATGGGTATGTTGATCCGAGTCATCCTGGGGGCAAACTCGCTCAGATCGTCCCTGGGGGCCTCGATGGCCCCTCGCATAACATCCAGTATATTGAGGCGCGCCTCTTTGGCCTGATCAAGCGTCGCCTCGATCACATCCCATCCAATGGACTCGATCTTGATGTCGAGTTGGATGGCAGTGATGCCCTCCGAAGTACCGGCGACTTTGAAGTCCATGTCGCCGAAGTGGTCTTCCATACCCTGTATGTCTGTCAGGATGGCAAACCGCCCGTCGTCGCCAGTAACCAGCCCGACAGAAATGCCTGCCACAGGCCTAGTGATCGGCACACCGGCGTCCATGAGCGCCAGGGTGCAAGCGCACACGCTGGCCTGGGAGGTGCTGCCGTTGGAACTCAGCACGTCAGCCACCAGCCGAATCACATACGGGAAGTCTTCCTCGCTGGGAATCACAGGCAACAGTGCCCGCTCGGCCAGCGCACCATGCCCGATCTCCCTGCGACCGGGGGAGCCAACACGGCCCGTCTCACCGGTGCTGAATGGAGGGAAGTTGTAATGCAACATGAAGCGTTTTGAGTCGTTGGGACTAAGATTGTCCAGTCTCTGCACATCACCCGAGGAGCCAAGAGTAGCAATCCCAAGCACCTGGGTCTCACCACGCTGGAACAAGCCTGTGCCGTGGGTCCGAGGGAGTATGCCGGTATCTGCGGAAAGTTCTCGCAGGTCCCTCACGCCACGACCGTCGGGGCGCTTGCCATGATCGAGAATGCGAGCACGGAACTCGCGCTCCAGCAGCGCCTCGAAGGCGTCCTTGACCTCGTCCTCCATCTGCTCGGCCAACGAGGCTTTGACGGCATCGAGCCGTTCTGCCTGGTCGGCTTTGCCGTTGCTCTCATCGAGCGCACGGGCGATACGGTCTCCGACGATTCCGCTGGCCTGCTCAACAGCTTCGTGCGATACGCCGCCAGTGATGAACTCGACCTTCTCGCTTCCAACCTCGCGGACGATCTCTTCCTGCAGGGTGATGATCTCGAGATTTGCATCCTGCGCAAGCTGGATGGCCTTAAGTACCTGGGCCTCGGAAAGCTCGCTCGCACCAGCCTCCATCATCATGACCCCGTCTCGGGAGCCCGCTACAACAAGATCTAGTTGGCTGCCTGCCAACTGCTGGTAGGTCGGATTGATCACATACTCGCCGTCGACAAATCCAACTCGGGTGGCCCCGATGGGTCCGCCAAACGGTATGTCGGACATGCTCAACGCAGCCGAAGCGCCGTTCAGCACCAACATATCTAGGGGACTCTCCTGATCAGCGGAAAGGGCGGTGGCGATGATCTGGACCTCATTGCGGAAGCCTTTCGGGAAAAGAGGACGCAACGGCCTGTCTGTCAATCTGTCAGTCAGGATAGCGTCGAAGCTGGGGCGACCTTCGCGGCGAAAGAAATTCCCGGGAATCTTCCCTCGGGCGTAAAGTCTTTCTTCGAAGTCGATTGTCAGCGGGAAAAAGTCGATACCTTCTCGGGGCTTGCTCATCGTTGCAGTAACGAGGACTGCAGAGTCACCTGTTTGCATCAGCACTGAGCCGTTAGCTTGCTGCGCAAGCCGACCGGTCTCAATCACAATATCGCGTGTGCCTACTTGGCGTTGAAAAACGGAATGGGACATAGAAAACCTCAACCTCCTACGGGGTACAACAAGAAAAATAGTCCCGCCGTCGGGACTAGCTCCTCAGTCCAAGCTTGGCGATGAGCGACCGGTAGCGGCCCACATCCTGCCCGTTGAGGTATTGGAGCAACCTTCGGCGGCGCCCCACCATCTTCAGGAGGCCACGACGAGTTGATTCGTCGTGTCTGTGGATTCTCAGGTGTTCGGTCAACGCGTTGATACGAGCGGTCAATACAGCTACTTGCACGTCGGCCGACCCGGTGTCACCCTCGTGCTGTCGGTAGCTCTCCACTATCGGCAGTTTTTCTTCTTTGCTTAGAACCATTTATCTCTTTTCTTTAGCTCTTTCACGAACCTACAAGATTGTAACACAGCAATCTACAGCCTTCAATTATAGCTTGGTCCCGCCTCGCCAGTCTCCTGGCCCTAGGTGACTGTTGCGGCATGCCGCCTCGCCCTCCAAACATCGTACAGAATTTTACCGTCCAGATACGTTATGCTATAATTTTAGGTTGTGTGTATTTGGACTACGGTCCTTGCAAGGGAGAGAGTATCCATATGGTTGAAATGGTTGAACAGGCGGAAGTTGAACAGTCGGAACAGGAACAGATCATCCCGGCAACCCCTCAGACCACTATGAAGTCGCTGCTGGAGGCCGGCGTTCACTTCGGACACCAGCGTCGGCGCTGGAACCCGAAGATGAAACAGTACATCTTCGCCCACCGCAACGGTATCCACATCATTGACCTGCAGCAGACACTCCACTATCTGGAGCGCGCCGCCAAGTTCATTGAGGATGTCGTCGCCGATGGCAAACAGGTCATCATGGTAGGCACCAAGAAGCAGGCAGCGGACACAGTCGTGTCTGAGGCTGAGAGATCCGGCGCCTACTACATAGCAACGCGATGGCTTGGTGGAACCCTCACAAACTTCAAGACGATCCAGGCCCGCATAGACTATCTGGTCCAGCTCGAAACTCGCCGGGACAAGGGCGAGTTTTCGGTCCTCCCTAAGAAGGAGGCGTTGAAGCTAGAGGAGAGAATCGTCAAGCTCAACAAGTTCCTCTCCGGTATCAAGGAGATGACCGAGATGCCTGGCGCCCTATTCGTAATTGACGTCGGCAAAGAGGCCATCGCAGTCGCCGAGGCTCGCCGGGTTGGCGTGCCCGTGGTCGCTCTGGTTGACACCGACTGCGATCCTTCGCACATCGCCGCGCCTATCCCCGGCAACGACGATGCCATCCGATCTATCAGGCTGGTAGTGAGCCGCATAGCTAACGCTATTATCGAAGGCAGGAACCGCCGAGAGGCCGTAGAAACAGAGTTGGCACAAGCAGCCGAAGACGACAGGGAAGTGGTCTCCGACAACAGTGATGTGCCGCTGATAGTGACTAAAGCAGCAGTTGCGGTTGACGAGGCGCCAGCAGCGGAATCGGACGCACCCTCAGTCGAAGCTGAGGCTCCGGCAGCCGTAGACGAAACGCCAGCAGCGGTATCCGCAGTCCCAGTACCAGCGGCCGAGGCTCCGGAAGAGGTAGTCAAGACCACGGAGACGGCAGCCGATGCGCCAGAAGCCGAAGTTGAGCCACCGGCAATCGAGGGCGAGGCGAAGGCGCCCGACGAGACCAAGCCATAGGCATAGGAGACGAATTGGCCACAACCGTAGATCAAATTAAAGAGCTTCGAGTACTCAGCGGTGCAGGCATCATGGACTGCAAGTCCGCTCTCGAAGAATCCGACGGGGACCTCGAAATGGCCCAAGTCATACTCAAGGCAAAGGGAGTCGCATCCGCCGCCAAGAAAGCTTCCAGAGACACCAAAGAGGGACTAGTAGAATCATACATTCACGGTGGTGGTCGCGTCGGGGCAATCGTGGAGATTAACTGCGAAACAGACTTCGTCGCGCGAACTGAGGACATGAAGACACTTGCCCACAGCCTGGCAATGCAGGTAGCAGCAATGTCCCCCACCTATGTCGACCAAGACGACATCCCAGATGGCGAAGACCTCGACCCACGAGAGGTATGTCTGCTACAGCAGTCCTTCATACGTGAGCCTGACTTGACCGTGCAAGACCTAGTGAACGCTGCAGTCGGCAAGCTAGGGGAAAACATTCGGGTGCGGAGGTTTTCCAGATTCGCTCTCGGGGAGTAATGGCTTGACCAACACCCACATAGAATCTGGCGAAACTCGTACCGAGCCTGGCATATCTATCTTCGCGGATCTTCGCATATGAGCCAAAACGGGGCCAGATACCGCAGGGTCCTCCTCAAGCTCAGTGGCGAATCGTTCAAAGGTACTCGGGGCTTCGGCATAGACCACGACGCCGTCAGCTACATGGCCCGTCAGATCAAGAGCATCCGCCAGATGGGCGTAGAACTGGGTGTCGTGGTCGGCGGCGGCAATATCTGGCGCGGCGCCGAGGCCGAGTCCCTAGGGATGGACCGAGCGTCCGCCGACTACGCCGGTATGCTAGCCACCGTAATCAATGCACTCACGCTCCAGGACTCCCTGGAGCGCAATTACGACGTGGACACCCGGACACAAAGCGCCATCAATGTCCAGCAGGTGGCAGAGCCCTACATTCGCCGACGCGCCATTCGCCACCTGGAAAAAGGCCGAGTTGTCTTGTTCGCCTCCGGCCTCGGCAGCCCATTTATGACTACCGACACTGCTGCCGCACTCCGTGTCACCGAGATAGATGCCGAAATCCTACTCATGGCGAAACACGGCGTCGACGGAGTCTACGAGTCAGACCCCAACACCAACCCCAACGCATCCAGACTAGACTTCATCACCTATCGCGATGCCATCACGAAACGACTGGGAGTGATGGACACAACCGCCCTCTCCCTGTGTGAAGAGAACAATATCCCAATCGTGGTGTTCGACCTCTTCGTGGAGGGAAGCATCGAGCGAATCATTAGCGGCGAGCGCGTCGGATCATTAGTAGCCGAGACAGATCCAATCCCAGCAGGCTAACACTAGTATCGTGCGTGTACAGGGCGAGGACGCCGAGCACGACTTTCCGACGGTGACTAGAATCGTCTCACCCCAGCCGATGCCTTCAAATGCCAATCATCCTCGTTCTATATCCCCTTATCAGCAAAAATGAGTGAGACAACCTAGAAGCCTTGCTACTATGCCTGCTACACTAGCTCCAACGATCCCCGTCCTTGTAAACCTCCCGCGCCCTGAGCGCGGCCAAACCTGATTGGGAGGTACCATTATGGCCACTGAGCAGGAGTTGCTCACCGAGACCTCGTCCCGCATGCAAAAATCGATCGAAGCCCTCGCCAGGGACCTAAGCACAGTCCGCACGGGCAGGGCAAGCCCTGTCCTCGTCGAGTCACTCATTGTCGACTACTACGGCGCCCCCACCCCCTTGAATCAGCTAGCCTCAATAACGGTTGCAGAGGCTCGAACCCTCACGATCACTCCTTGGGACAAACAGGCCCTGCAGGAAGTGGAAAAAAGCATCCTAAAGTCAGACCTGGGCCTGGTCCCCAACAACGACGGCACCATGATCAGAATCAACATTCCGGCTCTCACAGAAGAGCGGCGCAGAAAACTAGTGCGCCTCGTAAGCAGCAAGATCGAAGATGGGCACGTCGCCGTACGGAACATCCGGCGCGACAGCATATCCCGGATTCGACAACTGGAGAAAGATAACGAGATCTCAAAGGACGATTCCAGGCGGAGCCAGGACAACCTTCAGCAGATCACTGACAACTATGTCGCACAAATGGACGACATAGGCCAGGCCAAAGAGGACGAGGTCATGGAGGTTTGAGTAGCCCGGCTCACCACTCTGTCGAACAATCACCCAGAGTCCCCGAAGAACTGGAGTCCCCAAAGCATGTGGCCATCATCATGGATGGCAATGGTCGGTGGGGCAACGAACGAGGCATGCATCGAAGCGAAGGGCACAGAGCAGGCGTCGAAAACGTTCGGCGGACCATAACCAGCTTTGCTGACCACGGGGTCAAATATCTGACTCTTTTCGCGTTCTCTACCGAGAACTGGGAGCGTCCTGACGACGAGGTCGGCTTCCTCATCAGCCTCATGGGCGAGGCCGTGCGCCAAGAAACCCAGCCTTTACACGCTCAGGGCGTACGCATTCGCCACATCGGCCGCCTCGATCGCCTCCCCGACGGACTCCAGGACGCCATTCGCGAGAGCATGGAACTAACAAAAGACAACAATGGCATCACCCTCAACCTCGCTTACGACTATGGTGGCCGGGCAGAGATCATTGATGCTGTCCGGGCAATGGTCGCCGATGGCCTGCGACCCGATGACATCACCGAGGACGTACTACAGCGCCACCTCTACACAGCCGGCATGCCAGACCCCGACCTAATAATCCGTACCGCAGGCGAGATGCGCATCAGCAACTTCCTGATCTGGCAGGCCGCCTACGCCGAGTACTATGCTACCGACGTCCACTGGCCGGACTTCGACGAACGCCAAGTAGCCAAGGCACTGGAGGCCTACGGTGGACGCCAGCGACGCTACGGCAGGTTGGACCCGAACAAGACGTTGTAGCCGGTTGCTCGCAATCGGACATGCGGACTGGCATCGCCTATTTTCGGTGTCTTCCAACTGTTTCATTTCCTTCCGAGAAGAATCGAGCGAGACGGTAAAGAAGAGTTCTGCGACCCACCAAGTCAGATCGCACAACCACCACTCGTCCGCTCACCTGGAGCCTCAATGAGCCTACGCATCGCCAGTGCGGCAGTCGGAATTCCGATCCTGGCGATATTCGTCTGGTTCGGACTGCCCGCCTTCTCCATCCTGATTGCCATCCTGGCAGGAATCGGCGCGTGGGAATTCTGCCTTATGGCAGAAAACAAAGGACACAGCCCCGATATCCCGATGGCCATCACCTGGTCCGTCGCGCTTGTAGCTACAGGCCACGTTCTAGCGGACGATATGGCCTCACAGGACCTTGGACGCGCCCTTGCCGTCATCATCGCCACTGCCGCCCTTTTCTGGCAGGTCCGACGCTCTCGGGTCGCCATCAGCCTGGCGGGCTGGAGAATGACCGCGCTGGCAGCCCTATACCCTGGAGGACTACTGATCTTCGCCCCTCTACTCAGAGGACTAGATCAGGGCCGCGAGTGGGTCTTTCTTCTCGTACTGGTCACATTCGCAACAGACACCGCTGCATTCGCGGTAGGCAAGCTCATCGGAAAGACGCCACTAGCGACCTCCATAAGCCCTGGAAAGACCCGAGAGGGAGCGATCGCGGGTCTGATCGCAGCCGGACTCTCGGCGGTCGTGCTCTCAACGCTATTCAACCTCACCGTCTCTGTGCCCGCCGCTCTGGCGCTCGGGCTGCTCATGGGGATCGCCGGACAGTTTGGCGACCTGGCCGAATCTCGTCTCAAAAGGTGGGCCGGAGTGAAGGACTCTGGGACCTTCGTACCAGGCCACGGGGGCGTGCTCGACCGCCTTGATTCAATTGTCATCAACTTAGGGCTGTTGTATTATTTTCTACTATGGGCAGTGAATTGAAGGGCCTCGCCATCCTAGGATCCACAGGCTCTGTTGGAACCCAGACGCTTGATGTGGTACGTCAATACCCCGGCTCATTTCGCGTCGTGGGACTGGCCGCTCAAAGTAGTCTGGTCACGCTGGGTTCGCAGGCCAGGGAGTTCCACCCGGCTTTGATAAGCTGCGACGGGACCCAGGTTGAGAAGGCGGCGCTGTTCTCCAACGGTTCACGGGAGAGCGACCTGGACGAGATGGTACGCCACCCCGACGTGGACCTGGTGGTTACCGCTACCATTGGGGACGTAGCTCTACACCCGACCATCGCCGCAATCGAGGCAGGCAAGGACGTGGCGCTCGCCAACAAGGAGTCGATCGTCATCGCAGGTCGGCTCCTAACATCCCTGGCAAAAAAGTACAACGTCGATCTGCTGCCCCTCGACAG
>JASLXL010000285.1 GCA_030740335.1 SAR202 cluster bacterium
TGATTACGCAACTTAAGTACGAAATCCGGCTTTGACGGCTAGCCTACGAACCCTCAGTTCGGCCCTCGAGGTTAACCAGATTCCATGACAATGCGTTTGTTATTGACTGTGGTCGTTGCGACGAGCGTCACATTAGTTGTCATCGTATTGCGGTCGCCGGACCTTGTTCTGGCCGATGGTGCATGGGAGCGAGTTGGTCCGGAGGGGGGATTTGTGTGGGTGATGGGTATCTCGCCTGGTTTCGAAAGGGACCGGACCGTCTTTGCGGGCACTGATGGGGGCGGCGTATTCAGATCCACGGATGGCGGTGAGACTTGGCAAAAACAGGACCAGGGTCTGACTACCCGGACCGTACCCACTCTAGTAGTCTCTCCCGGCTTCGAGCGAGACTCGACGATTTTCGCTGGCAGCCCTGTAGGAATTTTCCGCTCCGTCGACCGCGGGGACACCTGGGTCGAGGTCAACAAGGGGCTCGAAAACCCGAAAGTGCTGGTTCTTGCAATATCACCAGACTTTGAGAGCGACTCGACGCTGATCGCAGGCACCACCGACGGCATCTATCGCTCGACCGACGGTGGCGACTCGTGGAAGGCGGCAAACAAGGGACTGACTGGGGCGTTGCTCCTCTCTCTCTCGATCTCCCCGACCTATGCGGAAGATTCCACGATGTTCGCCGGCCTTGTTAAGAGCCAGGTTGCGAGATCCTTCGGAGGCGGTGAGTTCACGACGCCAACAGGTGGGCTATTCCGCTCGATCAATGGCGGCGACTCTTGGCAGCCGCTTGAGGGGTTGGTGGACGTATCGGTGTTGTCCATCACTCCATCCCCTGATTTTTTTGATGATCGCATGATGTTTGCCGGGACCCTTGACGACGGAATCTTGCGTTCGACCGACGGAGGCACAACCTGGGTACCTAAAAACGAAGGCTTTAGTTTCCGGCGCGCCTCAACTATCGTGCCGTCGCCGCTGTTTGCTACCGATTTCACGCTGTTTGCCGGCACCTTCGGGGTACTGTTCCGATCAGATGACCGTGGGGAAAGTTGGCGACAGGTGAACCAGGAACGGGCCGTCTCCGACGACCGCGTCAGAGCGCTAGTTCTATCTCCTGATTTTGCCGAGGACGGCATTCTGTTTGCTGGGACTGGCTCAGGCGGTGTGCTCCGATCCACCGACGGCGCCGACAGTTGGCAGCAGGTCAAGAAGGGAATCGGGACCAATCGCGCGAGGGCGGTATCGGTCTCTCCGGACTTTTCTGATGACAGCACCCTGTTCTACGGCTCCTCCGACAACGGCGTGCTGAGGTCTGTCGATGGAGGCGACTCCTGGGAGCAGATCAACGTTGGGCTAAGCGTCGAATCGGAGCAAGACTTCGTTCTGCCTGATATCTGGGCCCTGTCGGTGTCGCCTGGATTCACCGGCGACGCGACCGTGTTTGCGGGCACTTCCCGAGGCGGGTACCGCTCGGTCGACCGGGGCGATTCCTGGCAGACCCTCGGGGGCGAACTGGAAGGCGTCGCAGTGACCACCGTGGGAGTGTCACCCGAATTTGCAGATGACCAGACCGTGTTCGCCGGTACCTTTGATTCGCTGTTCCGATCGACGGACGGTGGCGACTCTTGGGAGCCGGCGGGCAATGGGCTCTCAGATGTTTCGGTATGGGTAATGGCGGTTTCCCCGGACTTCGGCTCCGACCGTACGCTCTACATCGGAACCACATCCGACGGTGTCTATAGGTCCACCGACGCCGGTGAATCCTGGCAGGAGGCAAACGAAGGCCTTCCGGTGCTTGACATTCAGGCCGTCACATTATCGCCCGACTTTGCCGAGGACTCGAAGCTGTTTGTCGGAACCCCCTCCGGCCTGTTCATCTCCTCGGATGGCGGTGACGCATGGCAGCTGCCGCCTCCGGGACGCATGCGAGGGACTTCGGTCAACGCCATCACGCTGTCTCCACGCTTCGTGTCCGACGCCACCATCTTCATCGGTACGGCGTCGGAGGGGCTATTCCAGACCAACGACAACGGCGAGTCCTGGGAGTCGGTCAACGCAGGCTTCACGAGTCTGACCATCATGGCGGTGACGCTGCCGCGGGCCTATGAATTGGGCTCGACCGTGTTCATTGGAACCAGTGTTGGAGTGTACCGTGGCGCCGACGTAGAGTCTGACGCGCCCTTCGTGCCCACGACTGAGCTGCTGCCGAAGTCGACCCGAACGTTGCTCGCGCTGGGTGTGCTCGCCGGTACTATTGTTCTGACAGCTGTCCCTATGCTGCTCCTTCGGCATCGGCGTCGGGTCATCGACCGCCGGATCGCCCGAAGAGGCCCCATCTGGTCACGGGACACTTCGACCAAGTAGGCTTCCTGCGGTCATTGACTTACGTCAGACCCCGTATACGCAGGCCCGATGAGGGCCGAATCCGTCGCGATACCCCTTGTTCCTGTGTTGGCGATGGGGTAAATTATCACGTAAGCCCCCCTCACTGCTATTTTGTGGCTAGGGGGTCTGTACTCCAGTGCGGGAGGGATCTATGGGATCAGGCAACGGACAGAACGGTGGAACGAGGGACCGCAACCTCGTCGTGCTGCAACTCGGTGGCGGGAACGACTACCTCAACACGATTGTTCCCTACGAGAATGGCCTCTACTACGACAACAGGCCGACCATAGCTCACGACCCCGATAAGATACTCAAGATCAACGACGAGATCGGGTTCCGACCTGACCTTGAGCCGATCAAGCGTCTCTGGGATGAGGGCAAGGTTGCGATCATCCACGGGATAGGCTACCCGGAGCCCAACCGCTCCCATTTCCGCTCGATGGACATCTGGCACACAGCGATGCCCGAAGAAATTGGCACCGAGGGCTGGTTAGGCCGCGTCATTCGCGACATTGACCCCACTGCTGAAAATGTGCTCACAGGAGTCAATTTCGGGCGTGGCCTGCCTCGCTCCATGGGGCTGAAGGGTGTTCCCGTCGCCTCCGTTGGCAACCTGGAGACTTACGGCCTGTTCCCTGATATGGAAGACGAGTATTTGAGGAAATTCGCCATCGACTCCTTTGCCAAGATGTATGGCGGCAAGGGCAAAGACGCGGTAATGGATTTTCTGGGCCAGACCGGTGCTTCCGCTCTCAAGGGCGCAGACATGCTGGGCACAGCTCCTGGGAAATACAAGTCGTCGATAGAGTACGGCGACAACCCCATCGGCAACGACCTCAAGAATGCGGCCACCGTCATGTTTGCCGGGCTCGGTACGCGCATATTCCACACGTCGTATGGCAGCTTTGACACGCACTCAGGCGAGGTATTCAAGCACGATCTGCTCTGGCAGGATACCGCCAGGGCCGTGGGTGATTTCTGGGACGATATTGCCGAGCACGGCATGGACGACGACACGGTCATATTCATGTTCTCGGAGTTCGGGCGACGGATCAAGGACAACGGTTCCGGCACCGACCACGGCTCTGGCGGCGTTGCTTTTCTGATCGGCAACTCGGTGAGGGGCGGGATGTACGGCGAGTATCCGTCCCTTGAAGAGAAGGACCAGATCGAGGGCGACCTGCGCTACAACAACGACTTCCGCATGACTTACAGTTCGATCCTCGAGCAGTGGCTCGAGATCGAGGCAGCGCCCATAGTCAACGGGCGCTTCGAGCAGTTCGACCTGATCAAAAACTAGCCACTACTATTCGGAGGCAAAGATAATGAGTAACTCTGATATCGCGCTGATGGCCCATCTTATGCGCCGCGCGGGCTTCACTGCTACCCGCGACGAGTTGGAGACGTACGTTGCCAGTGGGTATGAGGCCAGGGTGGAGGAACTTCTGAACCCCGGGGATCCCCAGGTCATGCCCGACGACATCATCAGGCGTTTGCACATTCAATTGGACGAGTCGGCTGCGGGCGCGGGCGCGAAGTGGATGTATCGCATGATCACCACGAAGAACCCATTAGAGGAGAAGATTACCCTTTTTTGGCACAGCCTATTCGCCACCGCCTACTCCAAAACCAACAACTCCCGATCGATCCTGAACCAGATCGAGACCTTTCGCCGCTATTCCCTGGGCAGCTTTAGAGACCTTCTGGTAGAGCTTTCCAAGGACCCGGCGATGATTTTCTGGCTCGACAACAACGACAACCACAACGGTAAAGTGAACGAGAACTACGGCCGCGAGTTGCTGGAACTATTCGCGCTGGGCATAGGGTCTTACACCGAAGACGACGTCAAAGAGGCGGCACGGGCCTTCACCGGTTGGACTCTGGGCAACGTGGACTACATGGCCGTAAAGGCCAACAAGGACTCCTTCTCTCCCTACGGTCGCATCGCGTGGCACTTTGAGTATCGGCCCGATGACCACGACGACGGCGAGAAGACTTTCCTGGGCGAGACTGGGAGGTTCAATGGC
>JASLXL010000286.1 GCA_030740335.1 SAR202 cluster bacterium
CCACTAAGGCATCATCTGGTTCCGAAGTCAGAGGGGTTGGATTTCGGGGCTGGACCGGGGCCTGCGTTGGCGATCATGATGCGCGAGGAGGGTTTCCGGGTACGGCTGTATGATCCGTTCTTTCATCCAGACGTTGCAGTGCTGGAGCAGACCTACGACTTCATTACCTGCACCGAAACTGCGGAGCATCTTGCCCGGCCGATGCAGGAGTTCCAAGCCCTGGACCGCATACTGAAACCTTCTGGCCGGCTCGGGGTGATGACGGGGATGCTGGAGTCGTGGGACGACTTCGCCGACTGGTACTATCACCGAGACCCGACCCACATCTGCTTCTACAGCAGACGCACTATGGAGTGGATTGCCGGGCGATTCTCATGGGATGTTCAATTCCCGCGTCCAAACGTGGTGCTTTTTCAAAAGCCGGGTTTTTCGTAAGGTGGGCTATTCTGAGGGACCCGCGACAAATTCGGTGAAGGATGCCATGCAGATACGAGACGCACTGCCGGAGGAGATGGACGAGACCGCTGGCGTAGTCGGGGCCGCGTATGGCGAGTATGCCGCATCGATGCCGCCTGGACTGTGGAAGGGATATCATGCCGACATCGTCGATGTCCGGAGCCGCCTCCACGAGAGCGAGCTGGTAGTGGCCGAGCACGAGGGACGCCTAGCCGGTACGGTGACCTTCTATCCTCAAGACAACCGAGACTGGAGGAGTGGGCGGGCATTCGGCTGATGGCGGTCTGCCCCAATTTTCGTGGCAACGGTGTCGGTAGTTCCCTGACCGAGGAGTGCATTTCCCGTGTGCGGGCGTTTGGTGCGCCGACCGTGGGGCTGCACACAAGCTCTATCATGTCGGTTACAATGGCGCTGTATAAGCGTATGGGGTTCGTGCACATGCCTGATCGCGACTTACGGCCGTCGCCTTCGATAGTGGTGAAGGCGTTTCGGCTGGACCTCTGAAGGGGCTAGAAGCCGTTCTCCCCTCAAAGAAAAAAGAAAGAATCCTGTGAGGGACACCCTCATACTCCCGGCACTTCGGCGGGCTCAGGAAAGGCGACGGGGCTATGCCCCTCTACACTCCCCCTCTTGCAGAGGACGACATCAGCGCACGGTGACATGTCATTCTGAGCGGTAGGGAAGAATCTGGGGTGGGATCGATGCACACCATCGCAACGATGCATGGTCCCCGCGCCGCCCCAGATCTTTCGTCGCGGTGCTCCTCAGGACGACATTGGCGTTGGAGTTAGCCCACCTGGTAGATTTCGTTTTTGGAGTTCATGCGTACTGACTTGGAGTAGTGGTGCACGTTGATGCCGTCGACTACGGGTGTCGGTACTCGCACGATGAACTCGACCCAGTCCGGGGAGTTGAAGGCCTCGAATGCCAGCTCCATGCCTGACAATAGATCCTGGGGCTTCCGGGACAGATCCGGCAGCAGGATCGCCCCGGTGTCGGTCTGGTATATGTCGTCCCGTTCGCTGGCGTTCATCGTCTTGACAGGGTGGTCGATCACGGCGGTGTAGCGCTCCGATTCCAGCACAATCCGGGCCACCAGCGCCTTACCTGCGAGCGTAGCCTCCACGATTTCGGGGGCTGCCGGCAACAGCGTGCCCTCTTCGTAGACGAGCGTGTACCCACCGCTGTCGAATACCTCTGAACTGATTCCGACCTGCCTCTCGGGCTGCGGCCCTCGCTCCCGCGGGTAGAACATGATCCCCTTATCCGCACGGTCATAGGCCTTGAGGATCATGAATTGATCGCGTCCGAAGATTGGTATGAAGTCCCCGTTCGGGTCGGTCCAGATATCGCCCTCCACGCCCACTCGTTCGGTCTTGCAGCTCGCCCCGAGGACGAACTCGTGGCTAACACCGGTCGCAGTCTCCGTCACCTCAATACGACACTCAACTTGGATACGACCGTTGTTCAGCGTCGACGGCGGCTTGTGGGAGGTGGTCCCAGACGGCTTCTTCAGGATGTCGGTGCGGAAGAGTATGAATGATTTTTGGAAGTCTGTGATCTGCATTGTTTTACCTTCTGTCTCGTGGTTTCGTAAATCTGCACGGGACAGTATCGTGCACCGCCGAATGAGGATGCAAACGACGGGCTGCGCTACCATCCCACGGGCAGATTGACTGCGGGGAGGGCCAGGTGCGGTTTCGCATAGCGGTTCTAAACCACCAGAAGTCGATGGACCGCTAGGAGAGGCGTCGCGAGTTGGTCGTGGAGCAACTGGGCGAGCTGCGGCCCGATGTGTTAGCCCTCAATGAGATCAACATGCCTCCGGAGAACACCCGCGGGTTGTGGACGCGCCACCATGGGAGCACGCGGAGGACAAGGACTTGAAAAACCTGCGCATGGCCGTCTACGTCGCTCAGATCGATCGGGTGGATCAGGCAAACGTCCATGTATACGCATGGCTCCCGCCCAGATATAGTCAGTCTAAGGCCGAATGTGTCTGGGCTAAGGGGCCGGGGCTGGTAGCTGCCGTCCTCAGGAGCGGAGTGAGATAGAGTACAGGTCATGCCCGGCATTCACTAAGGTGCCTTGGGCACCGCCTCCCCAGATTCTTCGCTGTTGCTCAGAATGACATGGACAAAGATATGTCGTCCTGAGGAGGGCTGCGACGAAAGACCTGGGGTGGAGAGGGGACCGCACTACCCACTGTAGACGGAACATCCTGCCCCGCCACCGGCCAGCGTGGCACCCAACACCTAGCACCAAAAACCCTGCCCTAGTGCTCCATCACGACTCCGCCGTCGATATTGATGGACTGGCCGTGGATCCACGAGGCCGCCTGGGTGCACAGGTATGCCATGAATGCACCGACCTCTTCTGGGGTGCCAGCCCGTCCTATGGGGTGGGCAGCCGCCATCTTGTCCCACCGTTCGTCGCGGCCGTACGTATCCATGCGCGCGGTATCGACAGCGGCGGGACACACGCAGTTGACGTTGACGTGGTGGGGCCCCAGCTCGTGGGCGAGGGATTGGGTCATACCCACCACAGCGAAGTTGGCGGCGTTGTATGCAAGAGCATTGGCCGCGCCACGCTTGCCGGCTGCCGATGCGACGCTCACGATCTTGCCCCCCTCGCCCTGCTCTATCAGGGCACGAACGACGGCTCGGCTACACAGGTACATGCCGCGAACCTTCACGTCGACGACGCGCTGGAACACGTCGGGCGTCACGTCGACGATAGGTGCCCTGTCGACCCCGATCGCGACCGCGGCATTGTTGATCAGTATGTCGACTCGGCCAAGCTCGTCGATGGTCCGCTTCACAGTCTCCTCGACCTGGTTCTCGTCTGTCACGTCAAGGACGGAAGTCATGGCCTTGCTGCCGGTCGCACGAATATCGTCGGCTGTGCTCTCTACGTCTCGCCAGCCGACCTCTTTCTCGTCTACGGGGTAGGTTGAAGGGTCCCTGCCGCTGCCCGTGACCGCTATGTCTGCACCGAGTTCCGCCAGCGCCAACGCCACAGAGTAGCCGATACTGCGCCTGCGTCCTGCACCTGTCACGATGGCCACCTTGCCATCTAGTTCACTCATGTGATTTCTCCCTGGCACACCGATGAGTGTTGGGTAGACTCCGGCGCTTGGCCTGATTATGGGTGCAGGGATGTAGGACCGTCAACACCGTGTTGTTGTTGAGGGGTCCCTTGGCCAGATATGAGAAATAATAGAAAAAATTTTCTGAGGGACCCCCTCAGGCTCCTGGCCCTTTGGCTGGCTCAGGGTGAGCGGATACTGGGCATGTCGGTTGGTAGAGAGCCCGTCGAACAGCGGCCTCGGGGGCTGTGCCTATCTGCACGCCCATTAGGCTCAACAGATCCCTGGATGGGCTCAATGCCAAAAGGGACGGGTACTTTCCGCTCAGGGTGAGCCTGTCGAACCACCGTCCCCGATCACGGAATTTGGAGCAACGTCGTGCGGCCAAAATCTCTCTGGCATCTTGGCAGCCTTTCGGTCTTTCCGTGCTATGATGGCGACGATCTTTTCACGGGGGTATTTGAATGAGGACGGTGCTGACGGCAGATAGGCTCATCGATGGGACGGGGCGACCGCCCTTGCCGCACGCGGCCCTGGTGATCGAAGACGGGATAATTTCGGGGATAGCAACCGGCGATGAGGTCGATGCGGCTCTAACGGGCGCTGACCAGGTAGACGTC
>JASLXL010000287.1 GCA_030740335.1 SAR202 cluster bacterium
CGTGGGCAGGAGGGAGCGGAAATCACAAGAGAGTGGCTGGCGTGGATCGCGCGAGACTTCTTCGGCTTCTGAACAGTCGTCGGCAATGAGATAACAAGCGCGGCGTACGAGTTTACCTTCAGTGCGAAATATGCCTCGCTCGAAATAGACACGACGATGCCCTTCAGGCGGCAAGCTCTTGCGATGCTGGCGAGTGTCGCGCTGATAGAGGACTGCCTGGGGCGCGGCCTCACGCCGCTGTGGAACTGCCTTGCTTCGAACGAGGCTTCGGCCAACACCGCGCTGAAGCTCGGAATGGAAAAGCGACCATTTCAGCGCGAGTCGCAATGGAGGCCCAACTTGGGGCAGGTTACCTCGTCATCGGGACTGTGGAAACCAGACGAGCGTACTTTCGATTCACAATGTAGCGCCGTCGTCTGGTGACGAGGATAGTAATATCCTAGTCCTTGCCACCTGGCATGGCGTCTTTCAGGGCCGCGAAGTTCATGGCGTAGAGATGGGCGTAGAGACCGTCGGCGTCCATGAGGTGGTCGTGGGTGCCGACCTCCTCGATGCGCCCCCGGTTGAGCACAACAATCTGGTCTGCGCCTCGAATGGTGGACAGCCTGTGAGCGATCACGATGGCCGTGCGTCCTCGCAGAAGCTTGCTCAGCGCCCGCTGAATCAGCATCTCAGTATATGAGTCGATGTTGGCTGTGGCCTCATCGAGTACCAGTATCCTCGGGTCAGCCACAATCGCCCTGGCGAAGGAGACTAGCTGTCTCTGGCCGACGCTCAGATTGGCGCCACGCTCCTGCAAGAAGGTTTCGTAGCCGTCTTCAAGACGCGAAATGAAGTCGTGAGCGCCGACGGACTCAGATGCCTCAATCATCTGTTCGTCGGTGGCCCCGGGATGGCCGTACTTGATGTTATCGCGGACGGTGCCCGTGAACAGGAACGGCTCCTGGAGCACCATGCTCATCTGCGTCGCCAGCGACTTCCGTTTAGCGTCTCGGATGTCGTGGCCGTCAACCAGTATCGCCCCTCGATCCCGGTCTATATCGTAGAAGCGGGCGATCAGTGACACAAGGGTGGTCTTGCCCGCTCCCGTCGGGCCTACGATGGCCACGGTCTGGCCTGGTTCTATGTGCAGGTTCACGTTGGAGAGCACATCCTGCCCTGGCACGTAGCTGTAAGAGACGTTCTTTAGCTCGATGTCGCCGCTGAGCCTTGGCAGCTCTATTGCGTCCTCTGCGTCCACCAGGGCCGGCTGGTTGTCCAGTAGCTCGAAGATCCGGACGCCGGATGCCATGGCCCTCTGAAGCTGGGTGTACTGCATCGTCAGACTACGGATGGGGTCGAAGAACCGCTGGATGTACATCACGAAGGCGATCAGGGCCCCGACCTCAAGCGCGTCGGCTCCCACGAGCCGTGCCCCGAAAAAGATCACCAGCGCAATCGAGATCGCCGGCAGAATTTCCACGACGGGGAGCACACCTGCTGAAAGGCGGGTGGCCTGCAGGTTCGAGCTGAGATTCTCGCTGTTCAACTCATCGAACTGCTCCAGGTTCTGCTCCTGCCTATTAACACTCTGGACGACCCTCACACCGGCGATATTTTCGTTTAGCGCGCCGTTGACGGTGGATGCGGCGCGCCTGACCCTGATGAACGCCCCCCGTGCGAGGGGCTGCCACATCGCCATGAATATGATCAGAATCGGAAGCGTTACCATCGAGATCAGGCCGAGTTTCAGGCTCAGGATCATCACCACCGCGGTGATCCCCACCAGGCTCAGAAGATCACCCACTGTCACGACGGCTACCCCAAGGAACTCCTGAAGCTGGTAGACATCGCCCAGTACCCTGGACATCAGCCGTCCGATCTCGTTCTTGTCGTAGAACGACACGGACTGGCGCTGGAGGTGAGAGAATAGCTCGCCACGCAGACGGTACAGAATCCCCTGGCCCACCCGCGCTATCGCCAACTCCTGGGTAAAACTCGCCCCCCAATTGAGTATGGCGTTCCCAATAAAGATGGCGATCAGCAGCGTTAGCCCGCCAAAGTCGTCGGCGCGGATGTAGCCGTCGATGCCCTCCATGATCAGCCATGGGACCGCCACCTGAGTCGCGGTAAATACGAGCATCGCGACGATTGCGACACCCACGAGAACACCGTATGGCCGGATGTAGGGGATCATGCGCAACACGACACGGTAGTTGAAGGCGGTGCCGAAAACGTCCTCTTCCATGCGTCTGCTGCTTTGTCCGGCAGAGCTAGAGGTTTGCGTTCCCATCAGGTATTCTCCCCGTGTCGGTGTACCAAGTCCGGTACATCGAACTCCATCATGACCTCTTCCTGAGGCCGGAGTTGTAGGTCGTATATCCTGCGATACACCCCCCCATGGGCCAGCAGGCTGGCGTGAGTGCCTCGCTCAACGATGCGGCCTTCGTCCATGACAAGGATCTCGTCCGCCTTGAACAGTGTGCTGAGCCTGTGGGCGATCACGAATGTGGTCCGTCCACTCATCACCGACTCCATCGCCTTGCGAATCCGCTCCTCTGTGTTTGCGTCTACACTTGCCGTTGCATCGTCCAGAATCAGCACGGGTGGGTCCAGAAGAACGGCTCTGGCGATGGACATCCGCTGCCTCTGGCCACCCGACAGGGTCGAGCCGCGTTCGCCTATCTTGGTATCGTAGCCTTCTTCCAGATCCTCGATAAAATCGTGCATCTGGGCAACCTTTGCCGCGGCAACGATCTCATCCATCGTCGCGCTCGGCCGGCCGTAGGCTATGTTTTCGCTGAGTGAGGCGGTGAACAGGAACACGTCCTGCTGAACGATGCCGATGTTTCGCCTAAGAGACTTCAGTGTCGTCTCCTTGATATCGACACCGTCTATCGTGATGAGGCCAGCGGCCACATCGTAGAATCGTGGCAGAAGATGGACCAGAGAACTCTTGCCGCTGCCGGGCGCCCCGAGCAGCGCAACAAGCGTCCCTGGCTTGGCGTCGATTTCGATGTCCTTTACTACGAGTGGACCGTCGCCGTACCGGAGGCTGACGTCTTTGAACCGAACGTGCCCCCGGACCATCGGCAAATCGCTAGCTCCCGGCGCCTCTTGGACGTCCGATCGGTAATCCATGATCTCGAACAGGCGCTGGCCAGCCGAGAATGCCCTTGCGAAGTTGTTGACCAGCATGCCGGCGTGTCGTATTGGCAGCGCCAGGAGTTGCATATAGAAGAGGAACTGGGCCAGCTCACCAGGAGAGAGGCTGCCGTCGATTACTCGCTGTCCCCCGTACCAGAGCACCAGTCCGATTGCGACCAAGTAGATGAAGCCCATGAAGGAGGCATTCATCGCCTGGAGCCGTGCGGTCTTCACCATGTCGGCTGATACGGCTGAGCTGGCGGCATCATACTTGGCCTTTTCCTGGTCCTCAGCTGCGAAGGCCCTTACGACTCGGACGCCCGTCATGTTCTCCTGGAGGACGGTGTTGAGTTCCGCCATTTCCTCCTGGACTCGCAGCCAGATGCGCCGGAGCTGGAGACGGATCACAGCGGAAACGATAGCCAGGAGAGGCATAAACCCCAGGCTCACAAGGCCGAGCCGCCAGTCGCGTAATAGCAATATGATGGCGGTGGCGAGGAACAGTACCAGGAAGTAGGGTGCCCGAATAACCCCCCCAACACAGAACATCCGGATGGCCTCTACGTCGGTTATGGCCCTCGACATCAGGTTCCCGGTGTGGTTCTTGTCGTGGAATCCAAAGCTCAGGTTCTGGATATGGTCGTAGTAGCGGTTGCGCAGATCATAGACCACGTGCTGAGCGAGGGACTCACCCATGAATGTTTGAAAGAAGGTAAGGAGGCCCCTGATCACGCTGGCGGCAAGGATAGCGATGCCGATACGTATCATTGCCACATCGGAAACGCCTCCTCCGTCAAATATAGAGGCGATCTCGTCTACGGCGCTGCCAAATAGCCAGGGGAGCGTTAGGTATGCGGAGGTGGCTCCCACCATGCTGGTGAGGGCCCCGGCAAGCCGCCACTTGTGGCGGAAGACTATTGCGAGGATTCGGGCGAGGATATTCATTCATCGCTGACGGTCGACCACATGGGAGAAACCCGAGCCTAACCCGTCACGCGATAATAAATTATACTCTTATCCATCCAAAGTTCAACAACTATTCGGGTGTCTTGGTTGTCGATTTCATCACAGAATGTGAACGACGGGAGCAGAACGGGGGAGCGAGGCTCTCGATGAATCGTCGTTTTTGGAGGGT
Organism: SAR202 cluster bacterium; assembly: GCA_030740335.1. The sequence continues at coordinate 4,262 of JASLXL010000287.1, forward strand.
AACCCCAAAGGCAAACGACGGGCTGTCGTATTCCGCGATGACGTTGAATCTTGCCACTGAATGCAAAAGAGGCGGAGCATCGCTCCGCCTCTTCATTGGCTCTCGCTTTGCTCCTGGCGTGAGAGACTGAATCGGCGAGGGGGCTCGGTTCGATAGAACGGAGGCCAGTTTGGCGATTCGCCAGAATCTAGGAACGCTATCAACGTCCGGAAGATCAACTTGTTCCGTTGAATCAGTCCCAAAATCATGACCCGATCCTTGTCTGACGCAGAGACCAGGTGGACCGTAAGGGCACTGTGCGAGGCCGCCCAAGTCCTTTCAAGGCTGGCCTTGATCGCATAGAGTTCGGCCTGGTTTGCGGTGCTAAACCCTCGGGTCGGCATCTCGGTGGTGTTGGTCGACATCCTCAGGCCAACGAGATCGACTGTCTGGCCGATGTTTCGATTGACCTCGCTGTAATGCTTCTCGGCCTCGACGTACATGCCTTTTTCCAGGAGCTGGCCCATCTCGTCGCCACGCTTTTGGGCGAGCAGGACGTGGTCCTTCGCTTTGGACATATAGGACTTGGGTAGCCTCATTAGGAGGTTCTCTTTGCTGGTCTTGATCCAGTAAATGGAATCCCCTGGGATGCTATTCGAAGCAGCCACGTCAGCTCCCAGCGTCATTCCAGTTGCGACGAGCAACACAAGCGCTCCGGCGACGACTGGTCGGGAGACAGGGGATTGCCAGATGAACCGTGGGAGATGCAGACCTCTCCTGCGCGTGGCGCGCTGGGCGACTGCCTCATTGAATCTCTGGAGGCCTCTTTGCCGCGCCATCGCGTCTTGAGCTACAGTAGTGGCGGCGATCAGGGTTGTTGCAGCAGTCTCCAGTAGGGGCGCCAACTGACCTCTGTCTTCGGGATAGTTGGCGAGACAGGCCTCGACGGTCTCACCGCCGGTTATCCTCTCCAGACAATCGTTGACGATTTTGTCCAGTCTGTCGGAAGCCATTACTCGGTACTCCAATTCGGCACAACTCGGTCCTGTGCACCATCCATGCGAGCGCCCAGCAGGACCCTCAATTTCTTGATAGCGGCGTGCTGAAGGGCCTTGACCGCGTTCTCTCTCTTCCCGACGGCCTCCGCGGTCTCCCGAACCGATAGTCCCGCAGCGAAGCGCAGGGACATGACTTCTTTCTGGAGGTCGGTCAGCCCTTCCATTGCAAGGTGCACCCGCTCAATTGCCAACTTCACGTCCAGGTCCGCCTCGATCTCGTGGGAGGACGTGCCTAAGAGGTCGCCCGCGTCATCCATGGGGGTATTCTTTTGTCGCGAACGTTTGCGGAAGTGGTCGACGATGAGATTGTGCGCGATCCGGAACAGCCACGAGGAAAATGGACGGCCCTTCCACCGGAACGAGGTAATCGATTCGAGCATTCTGAGAAAAACATCTTCAGTGATGTCTTCGGCATCGTTGGGGTTGCCGGTCTTGAAGTAGACGTAGCGGAAAATCTTGTCGTGGAAGCGTTCGTAGAGCCTGGCGAAAGAGGTGGCGTCGCCATCTTGGGCACGCCTCACTAGGATTTCGATAGGATCGGTCCCAGGCGCGTCGGACATGGTCGCGGATCTCCTCGGCGGAGCGGTCAGTACGCCTGAAATTGCAGCCAGTGCCTCCATGGTACACTATACAACGTACTCGCATCCAGTTCGGATAGCGTCTGTTTAGGTCCGCGATCGGCCAACGGGAGTTAGAACACCGATGTCGGCGGTTCCTGAGCAAATCGTAGTGAATACAATGCCCTTCGCCCTTCGACCCCTGAGGCCTGGAGACGTTGTTCAAGCCGTCGAGGTCGAACGCGATGCTTTCCCCACGCTCTTTCCTCCCACTGCGTTTCGGCGCGAACTCGGCAAGCGTAACGCGAGCTATCTTGTCGCCGAACAACTCGCCTCATGTGGTGCCCCAGACGAACCCCGGCGAGGAGGCTTGTTTGGTAGTCTGCTATCCGGGGTCAGAAGCGGATCGTCCGGTGTAGATGATTGCGGGCGAATCGCCGGGTTTATCGGCATTTGGTACATGGTCGACGAAGCCCACGTCGTTTCCGTTGGCGTCAGAACCAGTGACCGCGGCCGTGGAATTGGTGAACTACTCCTCATAGGCGCCCTTGAGCGAGCTATGTCACGCACCGCGGCCGTGATGACCCTCGAGGTCCGCGAATCCAACTGGGTCGCGATCAATCTGTATAGCAAGTACGGATTCGAGCAGAGAGGGGTTCGTAAGGCGTACTATGCCGACAACCGGGAAGATGCCCTTATCATGACCACCGAGCCCATTCTACGTCCCGAGTATCGAGAGTTTTTCGTCGCCCTAGAGCGGGAACATGCCACGCGTTGGGGGGCAGCGGAGCGTAATTTAGGATAGGATATCCGCAACGTCCGCCCATCCCATCCGGAGGACCCACCAGGATGCTGACCTTCATCGTTCGCCGCACACTTCTCGCGATGCTCACTATATGGGCGCTCTCAGTGATATCTTTCGTCGTGATCCAGTTGCCGCCAGGGGACTTCGTTGACGAGTACATTCTGCAGCTTCTTATGGGAGGAGGACTTCTCGGCACCTCCAATATTGCGGATACGATGGAGATCACCCTTCGTCACCAGTATGGCCTGGACAGGCCGCTCTACGTCCAGTACGGCAAGTGGATATGGAAGATGGGACACGGCGACTTCGGGAGCTCCCTCGAGTTCAGCAAGCCGGTCATTGACATCGTCAGGGAGAGGCTGTTGATGACCATCATTCTGGCTGGGACGACGGCCCTATTTGCGTGGGGGTTATCGATCCCCATCGGCATATACTCGGCCGTGCGCCAGCACAGCATCGAGGATTACACATTCACATTTATCGGGTTCCTCGGCTTGGCGGTGCCGGACTTCTTGCTGGCGCTTTGGCTGCTCTGGATCACCTTCACCTACTTTCCAAGCATCAGCATAGGTGGTCTTTTCTCTCCGGAGTACATAGAGGCGTCCTGGAGTTTTGGGCGCATTGTTGATCTGGCCAAACACCTGTGGATCGCTGCCTTCGTAGTGGGAACCGCCGGCACGGCGGCCCTCATCCGCGTGATGCGTGCCAATCTACTCGACGAGTTGAACAAGCCCTACGTCGTCACCGCCCGGGCCAAGGGGCTGCCGGAGTGGAAGGTGATAATGAAGTACCCGGTGCGCCTGGCGCTGAATCCACTCGTCAGCACGCTGGGATATCTGCTGCCGGTGCTCATGTCTGGCAGCGTTATCGTCTCGGTCGTGCTGGGCCTGCCGACCGAAGGGCCGCTTCTGCTGCGGGCGCTGCTGGCGGAGGACCTGTTCGTGTCTGCGGCAATAGTGATGCTGCTCGGCACCCTCACGGTAATCGGGACGCTGCTCTCCGACATACTCCTGGGCATACTGGACCCACGCATCAGAGTGAACTAGCAGTCCTGTCTCCACGGGGCGTGCATGCATATGGGTAGTCCTCTTTGCACACCCCGCAGACGCCGAAGGTCCGCCGGTCGGCCCAGCGGA
>JASLXL010000288.1 GCA_030740335.1 SAR202 cluster bacterium
TCACACAATGAAATTACCCGTATGCTCGAAATTATTAGAAGCGTTATAGCCAATAGCACGAACGTCGAGGTGGTCATCGACGATGACGGCTCGCCCGATTTCAACGGCGAGTGGGACACAGAGGTCTTCCGCGGTGGAACCCGAGGGCCAGCGCGAAAGACGGGTGCTCCAAGGACCGCCCATGAATATATACGTAGCGCTCATTGTTGCCAAATGCTGCTGCGCCATTTCCCTGTTGAGCGACATATCGGCGAATTTGAATACGTGGAGAGGCTCAAAATGATATCATTGCTATGTAACCGCAGATACAAGAAGTGGTTCGAATGTATGGCAGATACCCTGGTTTCGGTTCCACTCCGGGCTTGAGCTCCCCTGAAATACAAGGATTTCCGGGCTGCTTCGCGCCGAAGTACGAGGTGAAGTTATGGGTAGAGTCTTGGAAAGGCCATATTGCTGTGCTAAACTAGACTGCGGCCTTGCGGAGGGATGGGTGAGTGGTTAATACCACCAGACTGTAAATCTGGCGCCCGGAAGGGCTACGTAGGTTCGAATCCTACTCCCTCCACCACCACCGGGATATATGAGCGCATCACAAGCACGCCCTCATAGCTCAGTAGGTAGAGCGCGTTCTTGGTAAGAACGAGGTCAGCAGTTCGAATCTGCTTGAGGGCTTAGAATACGCCGAGGAGAAGGAATGGCAAAGGAAAAGTTCGTACGAGACAAGCCGCATGTAAACGTTGGGACCATTGGTCACGTTGACCATGGGAAGACGACGCTGACTGCAGCCATCACCAAAACGATGGCACAGGCGGGGGGCGCCGACTTTCGGCCGTTCGAAACGATCGACAACGCACCCGAGGAGCGGGAGCGTGGTGTCACGATCGCCATCCAGCACGTGGAGTATCAGACCGATACCCGGCACTATGCCCACGTGGACTGCCCTGGTCACGCTGACTATATCAAGAATATGATCACGGGCGCCGCTCAGATGGACGGCGCTATCCTGGTCGTAAGCGCACCCGACGGGCCGATGCCTCAGACGCGTGAGCACATCCTGCTTGCGCGCCAGGTTGAGGTCCCCGCCATGGTAGTCGCCCTGAACAAGGTCGACGCGATGGATGACGAGGAGCTGCTGGAGCTGGTGGAGCTTGAGCTCCGAGAGCTTCTGACGGAGTACGGCTTCCCGGGTGATGATATTCCCATCGTGCGAGTCAGTGCCTTGAATGCCCTTGAGGCGGATGACCTGTCAAGGGAGTCCGAGTGGGGTAAGGGTATCTGGGAGCTGATGGACGCAGTAGACAGCTATATTCCGGTTCCCGATAGGCCGAAAGACCTGCCGTTCCTGATGCCAGTTGAGGATGTATTCGGCATCAAGGGTCGCGGTACAGTCGTGACCGGTCGAGTAGAGCAGGGTGTGGTCAAGGTTGGCCAGGACGTAGAGATCGTGGGCATGAAAGATACCACGTCTACCACCGTGACCGGCGTAGAGATGTTCCACAAGGAGCTGGACGAGGGCGAGCCGGGCGACGCTTTAGGTCTGCTCTTGCGAGGGATTGATCGGGATGGTATCGAGCGAGGACAGGTGCTCTCCGCCCCTGGAAGCATTACGCCTCACACCGAGGCCCAGGCACAGGTCTATGTGCTGACTAAGGAAGAGGGCGGCAGACACACGCCGTTCTTCAGTGGCTACAAGCCTCAGTTCTACATTCGCACTACCGATGTCACCGGGGAAATTACGCTCCCGGACGGCGTAGAGATGGTAATGCCTGGCGACAACATTGAGATGGGTGTAACGCTCATCATGCCTGTTGCCATCACCGAGCAACTCCGGTTTGCGGTTCGTGAGGGCGGTCGCACCGTGGGCTCGGGCGTAATCATCCAGGTAACCAAGTAACGGCGCGGGGTAGATAGCACTATGCCGCGTAGAGGAGAACAGAGAATCCTGATCAATCTTGGCTGCACTGAGTGCCGGGAGAGGACATACCACAGCACCAAGAACAGGCGCAACACGCCTGATCGTCTGGAGTTGAAGAAGTACTGTCCGAGGTGCCGAATACACACGCTCCATCGAGAGGTCAGATAGTTACAATGGTCAGGAATACTGGGGCGACAGGCCAGGCTAGTGCGCAAGTGGCGCGCAGGGCTTTTAGCTTTCGCTTCGTAGGCGAGACGATTTCCGAGTTGCGCCGTGTTACCTGGCCTTCGCGTCAGGAAACGGTTCGTCTCACCATTATGGTGATCTTCGTTGCCGGAGCCATAGGACTATTCCTCGGTATAGTTGACTTCGGGTTCGGCGAGTTGATGGACCGGATACTGCAGCCATAATGGCCACCGAAACAGTACAAGAAATCGAGCCGCTTTGGTATATCATCCATACGTACTCCAGTCAGGAGGAACGGGTCAAGAAAAATCTTGAGCTTCGTGTGGAGACGATGGATGTCAAGGACAAGATCTTCCGGGTCGTGATCCCCACCGAGGAAGAGGTGGAGATTCGCGGAGGCCAGCGCAAGCCCAAGCAGAACAGGGTATTCCCTGGTTACATACTCATCCACATGAGGATGGACGACGAAAGTTGGTATGTGGTCAGGAACACCCCTGGTGTGATGGGGTTTGTCTCGGCGGAAGATGAGCGAGAAGGGCGCCCGAAGCCGGTACCGCTAGAAGAAGAGGAAGTTCGGAACATTCTGCGCCAGATAGAGTCGTCGGAGCCGAGGCTCCGGGTTGGGCTTGAAAAAGACCAGATGGTCAGGATCACAGACGGGCCGTTTGTCGACTTCATGGGTGTCATCGACGAAGTGTACTCCGAGCGATCGAAAGTCAGAGTCCTAGTATCGTTCTTTGGCCGTGAGACTCCCGTGGAGCTTGACTTCTTGCAGGTGGAGAAGACCTGATCTGGCGGCGTCGCCTGCGAGATAGTTTCGCTAATTCAAACAGCCGATAATCAACTGAGAGGCGACTTGTGGCGAAAAAAGTAAGAGCGATAATCAAGCTTCAAATTGAGGCTGGTAAGGCAACTCCGGCCCCTCCCGTTGGTCCCGCGCTCGGACAGCACGGCGTCAACATAATGGCGTTCGTCAAAGAATACAATGAAAAATCTTCTCCTCAGGCCGGCAATATTGTGCCTGTGGTACTAACGGTATTCGAGGACCGCTCATTCTCCTTTGAATTGAAAACGCCTCCTGCCTCGGCCCTCCTCTTAAAGGCAGCAGGGATCGAGAAGGGCAGCCCAACGCCCCAGTCCGAGAAGGTGGGCACGATTCCTTCATCCAAAGTCCGCGAGATAGCGGAGATGAAGATGCGCGACCTGAACTCGGCCGACATTGAAAGCGCGATGCGTGTAGTGGCGGGAACCGCCCGCAGCATGGGAATACTTGTAGATCAGCCCCTCCTGGCGACGGACAAATCGGAAGGACTTGAAGATGCCGAGTAACGGTAAGCGATACGCTATGGCAGTAGCGTTGACGGAAGAAGATAAAGACTATCAACCAGCCGAGGCGGTCGGTCTCATCAAAAAGACCGCGACGGCGAGTTTTGACGAGACAGTGGAACTGCACCTTCGAACGGGTGCTGACCCGCGACACGCCGATCAGCAGGTGCGCGGCGTCACAGTTCTCCCTCATGGCATAGGTAAGCAAGTTCGAATTGTTGTGTTTACCCAGGGTGAAGCGATGGCAACCGCCGAGGAAGCAGGCGCGGACCACGTGGGCAACGACGATCTGATCAAGCAGATCGAGGATGGCTGGACCGATTTCGACGTTTCCATTGCCACGCCAGACATGATGGGCAAGATCGGACGCCTGGGCCGAGTCCTAGGCCGCCGTGGTCTGATGCCCAACCCTAGAACCGGAACCGTTGTGCAGCCAGACAATATCGCCAAGGCTGTTTCAGACGCGAAAAAGGGCAGAGTAGAGTATCGACTAGACCGGGAAGCGATTATTCACGTTGTTATTGGCAAGTCGAGCTTCGACGAATCGCAGCTACTGGATAACTTGACCGCCCTGATGGACACAATAATCCGCGCCAGGCCCGGCGGTGTGAAGGGACAGTTTGTGCGGTCAGCATTTTTGACGACGACGATGGGTCCAAGTGTCAGGTTGGATGTTGCAACCGTCTCTGCCCTGAAGGTAGAATAGAGCTTACTGCCACAGACAGCGGGCTCCGCCAAACGGCGGATTAAACTGCCAGCCCGCCGAGGCGAATTGTGCGTATGGTCAAATGGCCGACGTACCTTCCCCCGAGTCTGTGGCTCGGGGATTTTTTTGTTCGAGGTGAAAGGTGCCTACAGAACGAAAGCTGAAAGAGGTTGATGAGCTGCGCGAGCTGCTCGAACGGTCCACCGCGATCGTCACTGCCGATCACAGTGGGGTGTCAGTCAGCGACATGACGAGTCTGCGGCGGTCCTTGCGCGAACAAGGCATTAAGTTCCGCGTCGTCAAAAACAGGCTTACGCAGCGCGCGGCAGAGGCAGCTGGGATGCCCGATGTCATGGAAGTTGTCCAGGGCCCGACAGTGATAGCCTTCGGATTTGAGGACCCGGTCATTCCGGCGAAGGCGTTGACCGCGTTCCTCGCCAAGGCCAGGATTGGACTGAAGATCCGTGGCGGTCTTTTGGGGAGTCGTGCACTCTCCATTGGTGAAGTAGAAGCGTTGTCGGCTTTGCCATCCAAAGAGCAGCTCGTTTCGAAGCTGCTCGGTCAAATGCAGGCGCCTATCACTGGTCTTGCAATGGTGCTCAATGGGCCTGTGGCCGCGCTGACTCGGGTCTTGCAGCGTCATGTTGATGCTCAGGCAGTTGGAGGCGGAGCCGAACAAGCCGAGGCTTGATCCTGCCTCTCTATCAAGTTCAATAAAGGGCGAGTCAGCGATATTCAGCAACTTGCCAGGGCTTTTAATAGACTG
>JASLXL010000289.1 GCA_030740335.1 SAR202 cluster bacterium
GTATAATTATTTCCACGTATTTACTGCCTATTGGACGATATTTCTGCCTTTAACTCGCTTATCTGTTGCGTTAGTTCAGCAATAGCCTTGGTGTTTGGGTCCCCCGCATTTGAAAAAACTGCTGCTAGATTTGCTGTAATCGCCCCAAATATACCCAACCCTCCAAGCATCAACATCACAGCCACCCCACGTCCTGCCGTGGATACAGGTAATGTATCGCCGTAAGCGTAACCAATAGTGGTGATAGTAACGAGAGACCACCATAAGGACTGCGAAAAAGACACGAGGGAAGAGCCGTATCCTTGTTCAAAAGTCGTAACTATTGTTGCACCAAACATTATGAGACCTACGGCGTATACAAGCAGAAAATCAGGTTTGCCAGCTCTAGTTGTACCTCTATAACTTTTCGCCGCGAATGCAATCAACCTGACTAGTCGAAATGGGCGAAACCATGGTAGGGCGACGACAATAAGCTCCAACCAATGAACTTTCAAGTAATTGATTCTATTAGTAGACAAAGCGGTTTTGACCACCATATCTACAGCAAACAATGCCCAAATCAATATGTCTCCTATGAAGAAAAGTCTTTCTTCATTCTCCAACATATCCCAAAGAACTGGTCCAAGTAATAATGGAATCATTATCAAGGAGAGAATCATCAAAGGTATCTCTGTGATACGCTCCACCTTCTCTAGTAATAACTCTCGAGAGCTGCGTAGTTCTCTCTTATTGAAAGTGCTCATGAAGCCATCCTGGTTTTGCTCACGTAAGTGTGAGTTTGAGATTAATCTCCCTACCCCCCTCTCCAGTTGTACCTAACCCCCCATGGGACTCTTAGTCGGTAGGCTTTATCCCGCATAACCCTGCCTCTGGGGGCAGTATAGCTCAGTAAGATCAAGGGGAGAGGGGCAGGGCTAGCTAGACTCCGCTCCGCGGGGCCATCAGTCTCATGGCTCCCACCCCCCGAACTGCAATCGGCAGCGCGTGTTGAGTCCTTTTTAGCGAAATCAGACCTGCGGGGGTGGCCTAGACCTTGTAGACATATCCGCAAAGCCGTGCCCCGACCGCCCGGTCTATTCTGCGGCCATTTTGCCGCCAAACCTCTCGGCAGACGCCGGTACACAGCGACACCGCGAGGTAGCCCGAAGTCCTCTCCGCGCCTATAACAAGGGACAGGCGGGCATGAGGCGGCACAGGGCGAAACAGCCTCTATCGGTCTTCCACACAGAAAGTCGGCGGTTCGAGCCCGACGTCGCCGGACTGTTCGATCCTCAGGGACGCCAGGTCTCGGTCAAGAGCTACCCACCGGGCTGTCCATAGCCGGCCTGCCCCGATTTTCGCCAACTCTGTACCTCGGAGAAGGACGCGCGCACATGCGTCGATTGATATGATCTACCGTATCCACACGCGCGCGGGTAGCCTGCGACAGGCACGAGGAGGGTAGCGATGATGGATACGGGTACGACTGAGATAGCCGTCGTCATATTGTGCGTGGTCCTCTCGGCTTTCTTCTCCAGCTCCGAGGCGGCGTTTCTCTCGGTACGGCGGACCGCGAGACTCGCTCACCTCGTCCAGGGCGGCCTCCCGGCTGCTCACAGAGTCTCACGGATGCTCGAAGAGCCGGGCCGGCTGCTGTCGACAATCCTTCTCGGCAACAACCTGGTCAACGTGGCGTTCACGGCGATTGTCACCGCGCTGATCCTGGATGTCGTCGATGACCAGGGGACGGGCCTCGTAGTGGCGACCGTGGCGGGCACCACAACCCTGTTGGTCTTCGGCGAGGTAATCCCCAAGACGGTGGCAGTCCGCTTCCCGATGGGCACCGCCATGCTGTTCACGCGTCCCCTCAGGGCCGTCGAGTTGGCGTTCTTGCCCATCGTGGTCATACTCCAGTGGGCCAGTCGCGTCGCGGACATAGGCAGGAGCGTCGACGAGGCTGACGCGTCCATCACCGAGGCAGAGCTTCGAACGCTGATCGTTATCGGCGAGGCGGAGGGCGAGCTAGAACCCAGCGAGGCCGATCGGCTGGAGCGGGTGTTCCGCTTCGGCGACCGGCAGGTCCGCGAGGTGATGACGCCGCGGACAGAGATCGTCTTCGTCGAGCGAGGCGCCACCCTGGGAGAGTTTCTCGACATCTATGCCGACCACTCGCACACCCGGTTCCCAGTCTTCAAGGAGTCCACGGACAATATCGTCGGCATAGTCTCTTCCAAAGACATTCTCAAGGGCCTGGCCTCTAGGGCGCTAACCCATGATGAGCCCGTCACCGATTTCGTCAGAGACGTCTACTTCGTCCCCGAAACCAAGCGCATCGCAGAGCTGTTCGAGGAGGCCCGCCGGGCCGGCAACCAGATGGCGATCGCCATCGACGAGTTCGGCGGCATCGCCGGACTGGTGACCGTCAAGAGTCTGCTCGAGGAGGTCGTCGGCCGCGTCGGAGAAGAAGGTCTCAGCCCGGAAGAAGAGTACGAGGCCATCGGCGCGAACACCTTCCAGATAGACGGCGGGATGAGCATCGACGAGGCGATGGAGGAGTTGGGCATCGAGTTTCCCGAGGGTGAATTCGATACAGTCGCCGGGTTCGTGCTCGACATCCTAGGCCACATCCCCACCCATGGGGAGCAGTTCGAGTACCGCGACCTTAAGATGGAGGTCACCCGAATGGAGGGCCTCAGAATAGGGACGATCAAACTGACCAAGGCCCGGCGTTCGACCGCACCTCAGTAGGTCCACGCCAGCACAGGCGCCGGACGCCGATCACGGCAAGTCGCGCCGGTCACCGGACTCTCGCCGACCCCTTTGTCGTGCTCCACCCCGGCGCCAGAATTCGTATCGAAGCGCCCTCCTGTGAGTCTGGTATCATTCGCTCGGCCCGCCGGGGTCGCGCGCCTTGCGCAGGCGACCGGTGAAGATTGCCGACGCGACGAGCCGATATGGCTGCGCGGGCAGGCCCGGAGCTGGAGCAGCGACTAGACTTTAATGGAGTGGCTAGATATGAAGATCGTCCTCGAAAGCAGCGCCCTGATCTACGCGAGCGAGTTTCCCGACGAGCTCAAAGCACAGTTTCCAGACGTCGAGTTCGTCACGCCGCAGACCCCTGAGGAGCTGCGGAGAGTCATCCGGGATGCCGACGGCATATACGGCACGCCGGACCGCGAGGCGTTCGCCGCCGCGGAGCGCCTTCGGTGGATAGCCAATCCGGGCGTCGGCTTCGACTACGTCATGGACCGGCCCGACATCGTGGAGAGCGACGTCGTACTCACGCCCGCCAGGGCCCCGGGGTACGATCCCCACGGCAACGGCCTCGGCGATCACGTATTCGGCATGATCCTGATGCTCGCCCACAGGTGGCCCAACCTGCTTGCCGACCAGAGGGCCCACCGTTGGGGCGCCGGAAATTACAACAACCAGTACGTCGAGCTCACCGGCCGCACTATGGGGATCCTGGCCGTGGGCGCGATAGGCTCCGCGGTGGCGCGGCGGGCCAGAGGGTTCGACATGAGGGTGATCGGCGTCGACAAGAAGACGTCGCCCGTACCAGAAGGCGTCGATGAGGTCTGGGGACTCGAACGGCTGGACGAGGCGCTGTCGGTCTCTGACTGGTTCGTCATAGCGGCGCCGCGCACACCGGAGACGCTGGGGCTCGTCGACGCCCGCCGCCTGAGCCTGATGAAGAAGGACGCTTACCTGATCGCGATATCTCGCGGCGGCATCGTGGACGAGGAAGCGCTACTGAAAACCCTCAGATCGGGCCATCTGGCTGGGGCCGGCCTGGACGTCTTCGCCCAGGAGCCCCTGCCAGAGGACAGCCCGCTGTGGGACCAGGAGAACGTCATCATCTCCCCACACACAGGGCACGTCACCCCTGAGATGCCAAAGGGACACCGCGACGTATTCAAGGAGAACCTGCGGCGGTTCATCGCCGGCGAGCCGTTCCTGTACGTCGGCGACAAGCGCACCGGTTACTAGTAACAAGTGGCAACGAAGTAAACAATCTGGGGCCATGGGGCCTCACCGGTGTCGTCGTGGACCGCACCCAGATCCTTCGTCGTCCCGCTCCTCAGAATAACAGGTCGATGGGTTCCTCGTAGCGCCGGACCGGTCCTTTCGGTGACTGTGTTGGCCGAACTGCCCGAACTCGGCACCCTCAACCGTAAGCAGATCGCCAGTCTCGTTGGCGTCGCTCCCCTCAACCGCGATAGCGGCACAATGCGAGGACGCCGCACTGTCTGGGGAGGGCGATCTCGAGTCAGGCAAGTCCTATACATGGCAACGCTCGTAGCCACTCGAAGCAACTCTGTCATCAAGGCTTTCTATGAGCGCCTCTGTGCCGCTGGCAAGGCCAAGAAGACTGCGATCACCGCATACATGCGCAAGCTCCTGGTCATCCTCAACAGCATGCTCAAGCATGGCACTCCTTCGGGAGCACACCACTTGTACATTGAGGCACATACGTAGTAGAACGCTTGACATTCAAGACAGTTGCTTCACTTCGTTCAGGATGA
>JASLXL010000290.1 GCA_030740335.1 SAR202 cluster bacterium
CGCTCGCCCTACGGAACTTGACTGCAGCGCTCCACCAGCGGATAAATGGCCAACTTCGACGAACTTATCTCACGGCTACACGCTGATTACCCCGAAGAGCAGCTACGAGGTAAGGCGTTCGAGCGTGTTTGCAAGTGGTTCCTCACCGAGGACCCACTATGGCCAGGAGTTCCGTAACGTCTGGCTCTGGGATGAGTGGCCCGGTCGGTGGGGACCAGACATCGGCATCGACCTCGTAGAGGAGACTGTCACCGGTAACCTCGTCGCCGTCCAGGCCAAGCCGCATGTTAGACGACCTGCGGGTCTGCCGGGGCGCCTTTCCCGAGAATGTTGCCAGATGTTGCACTAGACGTATCCTCAGGAACCTCTTTCTACTACTCGTCGCCTCGAGTCGACGGCCCTTTATCGAGAACGGTCTTCACGCCCTCCGCGAACTTGGTAAGCTCGTCTGCTGAGGGAACGCCGTCTTCAGTGAGACGCTGCTTGAAGCGTTCGAACAGCCAGTCTTCTCTGGTCCCGTGGGGCAGATCAAAGAAGTCGTGGTCGAATTGGGGCAACTCGCCTGAGCCGAAGTACCCCTTCTCCATAAAGGTATACCCTTCGAGGTTGTCCGTGCCTTTGCCGAGCACGTCACCAGTGGCGACGTAGTGCTCCATTACCGGCTTCATGCCATATCTCTGGACCGGGCAGACCTTTATGCACACGCCACATCCATCGTATCGCGCCATCACCGGCCGGCAGCGATCGTATATGAGCTTATTCTTCTCGACGCCGCGCCACCAGACCTTGTCGCGGACCAGCGCCCGGCCCGGACACCGGTTGACGCATACCTGGCACTTCTGGCAGAACGTCTGGATGCCGTAGTCTATGGGCTTGTCATGGATCACAGGCGCGTCCGTCGTAATCATCATTAGTCGAGCCCTTGAGCCGAAGTGGGGCGACAAAAGCTGTCCGTTGGCGCCGAGTTGGCCGAGGCCTGCCTCGACGAACATAGGGATGTACGCCGCACTGTTGTCGTTGGGGCTGTGAATCTGGGCTCGGTATCCCAGCGCCCGAATATAGTCCGCGAGAGCGAGCGCCAGCTCGCCCATGATCTCGTATGTGCCGTAGTGTGCGTACTCGGCCTCCATGTCAGGAATAGTCTGTGTCTGATCGTAGTCCTGCTCGAGTGCCAAACAGATTGAGTGTTCGAACTTCACCCACCGCTTCTTCGCGGCGAAGACGTACTTGCGGTCGAGTCGGGTAAAACCGACCTCTCCAAAACCCATCTCTCTCGCTTTGCTGCGAATCTTCTCCGTTGGGTCGACACCGGGTTCAGGGGCTCCTGTGGGCTCCAGGTCACCCGATAGGAGCGCCTTGTCAATCAGAGGCTTTACGCGGCCTTCGTGGCCCTTCCGGTACTTTGTGAACTCGTCTGTGTAGACAGTCCATACCCAGTCGCGGTCCGCAGTCTTCTCGATGTTCTGGCTCTGCAGCGGGTACTCCCTACTGTAAAAAGCCACGTCTGCGTCCCGCTTTGGAACGCCGGGAACGGTAACCAGGTCTTCCGCAACCGGAATCTCGATGTCGGCGTCGCCCGGAGCTCTCCCCGGTCGTTTGACCACGTTGTACACCGGTTTGGACATATTCACTATTCTCCGCTTGGCACTCGGCGTCCCGCCAATCCTATGTCCGTCGCTGCATCAGGTCAAGCGATAGAGATGGGAGTAGGGCTTAGACGGGGCTGGTAGTAGCTAAGGCTACAGGGCTAGCAGGTGAATAGCGAGGATTCTGCCCGCGGCTGAGGCGGAGAAGTTGAGGGCTACGGTGCGACTGGTACTCGTGCACCATGGGTAACGATGGTGCCTACAGCCTGGTTTTGGGCTACTGGAGTTCAAGGAGGGAGCGCTGGGTAAACAAGACGAAGAGAGCTGTAGCGAGCATGGCGGCGGCAAGGAGGCCGACGGTGACCTGGGCGCCAAGCAGGTCCACGGCGACACCCGAGGGTAGGGTGACCAGGGGCATTAGGCCGACCATCATTACCTGGATACTGACGACGCGGCCTCGGAAGCGGTCCTCCGCCTGCTGCATGAGCAGGGCGAGACTGAATATACGGCGGCCGGCTTCTCCGACGCCGACTACCGACATGATCGCCAGGGCAACCAGGTACACCGGCACAAGGGAGAGCGCCATCAAGGCGAGGCTTGTCAGCAAGCAACTGTATATGAGCAGCTTTCCCCGTCTGAAGTTTGCCAACCCGGCGAAGACAATGGCGCCCATTAGGGCTCCAACACCCTGCATGCTCACCAATGCTCCGTAGGCTTCCGACTCTTTCTGGTAGACATCCGTGACGATGGCTGGCAGAAGGAAGGTGACGGTGTGTACGAAGAGGAACACCGATAACAGCAAAATCATGATTGCGCGTAACTGGCTACTGGCCAGTACATAGCGAACCCCGACCTTGATGTCAGTCAGCACGGCGGCCATTTGTGCCCTTGGCGCGGGCCCAGGGCTGTGGACATATTGCATAAGAACCACCGCCGCTACACTCATCACCGCCGTGGAAAAAAAGACCCATTCTGGGCCCGTCACAGCGTACATCACGCCCGCAACCACAGGCGTGGCCAGCGTGAAGACGCTACCGCCCGCCGAGCTCAACGCCATGGCATTGTTCAGCCTAGCCTGCCCGACGATCTGTGGGATCAACGACTGCCGTGCCGGCACCAGAAAGGACATCATGACGCCCTGAAGAAGGGCCGATGCCAGCAAGAGTCCCCAGCTGATCGAGCCGTTCCAAACCGATATCCCGAGGTACAGGCCTATCCCTACAACGACGACCTGACTAGCCTGTATGAGCCTCTTGCGGTCCAGGTGGTCGGCCAAGACGCCCCCGAACAGACCCAGACCCAGCATGGGCATCGCCGCGCCGGCTCCGACCAAGGCCAGGAGCTTGCCGGAACCGGTGAGCTCATATACAAGGTAGCTCCGGGCGACGTGCTGCATGTTCTGGGCGCCGGAGATGAAAAGGAGACTAAGCCACATGCGCCGGAAGTCGGTGACTCCGAGGGAGCTGAAGGTGTGACGTAAAGTGAAGACCGACACCTCCGGCGCGGCGTCGCGTGCAGCCGGGAACTTGATGGGACCGTCGCCACTGCTCTCTCCACGAGAAGAGGCTGGAGCTGGTGGGGTGCCGGCGGCTGCCACAACGTCCTGTTGGTGGTCCATATCGGCGGAGGGAGACGGCTCGCCAGTCTCGCTCTTGGCGTCACTCGCGCTCGGCTCTCTCGACGGGTCAGTAGTCATGAACTCAGATTACAGCCTGACTATCCCGAGCGCAATGGAAACCGAGGTCAAGAGGTACCCGGTCTGGTCTTCAACGGTGCGCCAAAGGAGGGTGTGAAATTCAGCTACGAAATTCGTGTCACGGTGACGGTGGGGTAAAGGGAGTCCTTTAGCACCGCGGGCGTTCAGAGTCAATCTAAGGCTTAGGCGTGGATGATGGTAGTAGCTAGGGCTACTGGGCTGTGGCCCAGCAGTCCTAGCTACCCAAGGTTAGCCGTCAGCACCCCGCTCTGCGGAAGTACTAGGGCAGCCGACGCATCTTGGGCAGCCCCACGGCCGCCGAGATGCCCAGGAATGCCAGGATGGCTCCGTTCACCAGTAGCGCCCCCGGCGCGCCCAGAGCCACACCCAGTGCCCCCACGCCCAACTTACCCACCGGCCCCGTCCCGATGCTCAAAGTCCACGAGCCCATCGCCCGGCCCCGCTGCTCGTCGGTCACGTTCGCCTGCATCAGTGTCCGGTTCAGGGTGTCCAACATCATGGCACAGCCGTTGACCCAGGCCAGTATCGCCAGGAAAAACAGCATCTGAGACGCTATGGAAAAAGCTATCAGACCCAGCCCGAAGGCCGTGGTGATAACGAACACCAGCAGGCCCTTCCGTCTGAAGTCTCCCAGGTTGGCCAGGACCATCACACCCAGCACGCCTCCCGTATGGCCCACCGCCGTCATCACCCCCAGGCCGATCGCCCCAACACCAAGGACATCCTTGGCAAACACCGGCAGCAGCGTATGGTGGCTGAATCCGAATATCTCGATGGCGGCTGTCATCAGCATAAGGGTCATCAAAGTACTGTTCACACGCAGCAGTTGCACGTAGCTCACGAGGTTCTCCACCACCGACCCTCGCTCGCCCACCGCCACCTGGCCCACGTCCCGTGTGCCCATCAGCACCACGACCGCGAGGCCGAAGCTGGCCGCCACCACCAGATACTGCGCCCCTATGCCCAGCATCGAGATTATGACGCCACCGAGCAACGCGCCCCCAATGCTTCCCAGCAAGGTTGACACGCCGCTCAGGGCCATCCCGTTAAGGGCGTGGTCCGGTCCGGTAATATCGTAGGTGTATGCCTGCCGGACCGTCACGAGGAAGGCCGCAATGATACCCGTAAGTACGGCCCAGCCTAGCACGTGCCACACCTGGGCCACACCGGTCAGCAGCACTAGCGCCATCAGACCCGCGGAAACGCCGGCGGCGAGGATCAGGAACCGGACTAACAGCCTGCGGTTGGCCCAGTCAGCGACCGCACCCGAGATGATCCCCAGAAAGAAGAAGGGAGCCATGTTCGCGGCGGACGCGACTCCGAGCATGAACACCGAATCGGTCATCTCGAAAATCAGCCACCCCAAGCTAATCCTCTCCATGCCATAGCCCACCGACTGAATGACCGTGGAGCCCCACAGCAGGCGAAAGTCGCGGTAACGAAACGAGGCGGCCCACCTAGCCTGTGAAATGTGTCCCATCAGCGCGTCGAGATCCAGCTTCCAGCTACTAGGCCGGTGAGTAGTCGGTGGGCTTCAACAGCGTGTTGAACTCCCGTACGACCGGCGATCCAGGCTCGCTCCCAGTGACCCGCGTCCTCGAAGGCCAGCATGTAGACCAGGCGGCTGCTGTATTCCTCGGCGCCGGCCGCCCAATAGCCGACGTTCCTGATACCGTACTTCTTGAACAGCTTGGGCGTGTGGTCACGGAACCGGGCGTGCAACGCGGCCATCTTGCCCGGATGGGGCTCGTAGACACGGTACTGGTAGATCATCGAAAGTCTCCCTGACTAGGCGTCTCCGCACGCAGCCAGCACCACCGAAAGCAGCGAGCATCCCAGTGCCAGCAGTGCCTTATGTCTCATCTCCCCCCGCATGACCCTGCCTCTGGGGGCAGTATAGCCTAGAGGCCAAGGGGGGAGAGGGCTAAGGCTTAGGCGGGGCTGGTAGCAGCTAGGGCTACTGGGCTAGCAGGTGAATAGCGAGGATTCTGCCCGCGGCTGAGGCGGAGAAATTGAGGGCTATGGTGCGACCCGTACTCGTGCACCATGGGTAACAATGGTGCCTACAGCCTGGGTGATTGGCTATCGAGGGTGCCTTCGGCGAAGAAGGTGACGGTGATGGTAATGGGCTCATGAGCAACTGAGGCTGGGGATCCCGAGACCCTTCTCTGAGGGTCGTTCCACCAGACGATAACTGGACAAGTTTTGGAGAGGCCGTAGCTACATAAGCACAGCGCTCAGGCCCGGAGAGCTCCTAAGCAGCATGTCGCGGGTTCGAATCCCGCCTTGGACCCCAGTTGACACGTTAGACCATCGACGCCGTCACGGGTGTCCGATGGTCAGTTACCGCCCCCGGCCTCCGCCGCCAACTCCCTTTTCCATATCGTATTTAACAGTACCGTATCCCAGATCTCATTGAAGTCGATGGCTTCCTTGTTAGCCCAGTCCACGGTGGCAGCAGCGTCGCCCCGCAGACGCGACCTGAACGCCTGAATACGGCCCTCCGCTATGCCTCCCACGACCCTGCGGATGGTGCCGGTCATTATGGCGGTTATCGCCACCTCGGTCACCTCGTAGCCCGTGCCGTAGATGACCTCGTAGGTGTCCCGCATGAGCCTGTCCAGCTCAGCCTTTCTCAATGTGTACGAATCGTACTCGTCACCGTTGATCTCGATGTGGATCAGAATGCCACCGCGACGGTTGTCCCTGACGTCGGGCGGCAACTTCAATCGCGGCATTTCAAGATTGTTCTGTCCCGAGTACCACTCGTTGACAAGAGTGCTCAGAAGCTCTTTTTGCTGATCATAGGTGACCTCCGAGACGGGGGGAATTGGCGAGAGCTCGGGCGGGGGCGTGGGCTCGGGGGCGAGCTCAGGGGCGGAGGCTGACTTCGCGGGCTGAGGCGTCGCATCGGCGGACTCCTGGGTCGGTACGGTGGTCGGCGCAGTCACGACAGGCGTCTCGGTGGCCTCCGGGACCAGGCTCGGGGCAACGGTCGCGGTAGCCTCCTCGAGGGCAGGTGCGGCGGTATCCGCCGTCGGAGACACATCAGGCACCGCTGTGGCGGGCGACTCAGACCCACTCGAGCAGGCGGCCATGAGCAGAACGGCGACAACCGCTAGGCCGACGATCGCAAGGGCCCTCGGAACGCGCACTGGAGCGGAGCCTCGAACCACAACCGGTCTGTTTCGAGCCTTGCCAACGATCACGGTGCCCTCCTCGCCCGTCACCCTAGACGGGTCTATGACGCTGCCCTCGCGCACTCGAGTAGTGCTGCGTGTCACTCGCCTCGCAATTTATTCTTCGTAGAGATGGAGTCGGAAGGCTCCGACCATGGGTTCCGTATACACAGGCTCCGAGTTGCTCAACCTCCTGGTTATCTGGGGAAAGCCAAACGAGTTCGGCTGACGCTCTAGACGATGCTCCTCGGCTTCTCCAACTCGGCCATGATTGCCCGCCACCTCAACGGCATGTCTTCGCGCTCTATCACAGGGTCAAATCCCAGAGACAGATAGAGACCTATCGCCGGCAGACGCCAGTCGTCCGTAAGCAGAATGATTGAGTCGTAGTCGTGTTCGACAAAGAACCTCATGACGCCAAAGCACACTGCCCTGCCAAGACCTAGGCCGCGATAGTCAGGATGGCTAACGACGTAATCGAGATATCCGGTACCGTCTAAGCTCTCGTGGGGGGTCGCAAACGTCGCAGCGACCAGGCGGTCGCCTGTGGTGACGACTCGGGAACCATCCCGTCGCACCGGGTCCTCCAGGTATCTTTCGACGCCCTCGAGGTCCCAGTGGTTAAATCCACCAAGGTGCTGCAGGTCAAGCCAACACTGTTCGTCCCCTGGCTGGAATCCACGAAGCTCGTAGCCGTCGGGAATTCGAGTGGAAGGCAGGGTTCTCGCACGTTCGGCGTCCGTCGCCATTCGAAGTTGCTTGGGTGGTAGGGGTGTGTTCATTTAGTTGCGGCTGCGGTCTGTTATCACAACGAGCGCCAGGCGAAGGTACCATTAACGCCTAGATGAGGCAAGTGGACCTACAACACTGTGGTCAACAGGCAGTGAATAACGCTCGGTATCAGGCTTGCAGGGCATCTCGTGATCGGGTGACCGGTTCTACCACCCCAAGAGATATGACTTTTTGCGACATCGTGGGACAAAAGGCCAAACAAAAGATCGCGGCGTACATAGGCTAATTGGTGTAATATTCACCGAAACAAACCAACGGCATACTCGACTTTCAGTCCTGTCCCTAGCTACAGGACGTACAGAGTCCACGAGACGAAAGGTCAGGCGATGGGTTAGCGCCGTGGTAGATAGGAATGGAGAGGCAAATGAGTTTTGCAAAATGGGTGGCTTTGACAATTCTGGTCGCTGTCATGACGTTTGCGGTGGCCTGCGGTGATTCTGATGACCAAGGGACTTCGGCAGGGTTGCCGACGTCGAGGGGAGAAACAGACTCAAATCCCGTCCACCCAAATGTATTGTTGGATATCACCGATGTCCAACAACGACAATCGCTTCGGGAGATCACGGATTATGCCGATGTTGTGGATGCAACCCTCGTGCAGAGCGGGATATCTGTGACGCTCGGTCTGATAGTGGGAAGTGCAGTGTCGGAGGAAAGGGCGAAGGAGTTGGGAGATCAGTTCCTCCGAGTTGTAAAGAGGAGGGGGCCGGACCATCGACCCGTCAACCAGCTCGGGACCGGCAGCCTGGATTATGTGATCACCGTCTTCCATCCAGGCGAACTGCAAATCGCCAAGGGGACCAAGGGGCGAATGGCCACACAGATTTCTTGGGAGTAAGAAGTTGGGAGGCCAGTTCGTCAGGCTGTTCAAGTTAAGAAGCCAGGATATCCAGTTTGGCGGCTTGATCGGGGCAGGCAAGATCGACTACACCATCATCGTCACGTATTCGAACGAGGAGCAGATAGCTCAGGGCGGCAAGAAGCGGCTCGCTCGCCTCGTAACTTGGAAGTGAGATGCCAAATAGCAATGGAAAGGAGGCCCGAATGAATACGAAGAGACTCGTGGCGCTGACGATTCTGGTCATTGCCATAGCAACTGCATCGGCCTGCGGCGGGGGAAATAATGGGGCGGATGCCGTGCCAACGAGGGGGCCTACCGAACTGAACGAGGTCCAGGAGCGCAGAGCGATTCGTGACCTGACGGACGAAGGCGAAGTCTTGGAAGCTACGATGACACAGACCGCTACAACCGCTTCACTGGAGCTGGTAGTGGTCGATGAGGTTATAGAAGAACGAGCGAAGGAGCTGGGATCCAAGTTCGTACGGGTCGTCAAGCAGAGAGGTCCGGACAGGCAGACCGGCCAACAGATCGGAATCGGCAACGTGGACTACACCATCACCGTCAAGTATTCGGATGACACGGAGGTCGTGAGGGGCATCAAGGCTCGGAACGCCAATGTGATTGCCTGGAAGTGACGTTTGAGGCGGGGCCTCGTCTCCCCATTTCTCGGTGCCTGGATCACAGTCTCGATATGATAGGAGAACCCTCATGACATCCGAAAAGATGCGGCGACAACACTAGACAACACTATTTGGAGAGCGGCGTGATATGGGCTGACTCGCCGAGGCACGTGGTGGAGCAGTGCGATGTTGTGGCAACGGGTTTACCAAGGCCTATCGAGATGGAGGCCACCACGATGGGTCCGAAAGGGATCGTAGACAGAATTCAGCCTGGATCGACCTACATCGACCACTCGATCAATTCGGCTGAATTGGTGTGTACAGTAGGCTCGGCAATGGCTAACCGAAACGTTAAGATACTGGACATACCCCTGGCGGTGGCCGTGATGGGGCCTTGCCCGTTGATTTGACCCTACTCGCGGGCGGTGACCGGGACGCAATAGAGTCTTTGTGACCGGTCCTCGAATCCTTTCTGAGCGATGTGGTTTGGGTTGGCGAGTTGGGCACGGGCTCGGTGACCAAGATCGTCCACAACGCACTGGCGATTGGTGTCGGCCTGCTAGCAACGGAGTGTCTGATCTTCGGCGTAAAAGGCGGAGTGGAGCTACCGCGTTAATCGAGGCGCCGTTCTGGGGGGCAACAGGCCATTTCTCGGGCGAATGCCAGAGACCCTATTCCAGGGAGACTTTTCTCCCCGATTCGCCCTCCATCTGGCGTGCAAGGACTACGGCCGCGCATCTAAATTTCGGATCTACTCGAGGTGCCTACTCAGCTGATCAACCTGTGCCAAAGCGAGCTATCAGAGGCGCCAGGCCGCGGGTGAAGCGATCAAGACAGGACCATCGCATCGACCCTTCAGGAGGAGCGCGCGAAAGTCGAGTTGCGCCTGACCCAGTCTTGAGCGGAACGCCTACCCTACCAGGATCAAGAGGTAGGCGCCCTCACCGGCTGTCCTGGCGTAGCCCCTTCTTGCAGTACGCCGTCGCTGACCACAGGCACGCCATTTACCAGAACATGGACCATTCCATCCGGCGGTAGCGCCGGCTCCGCGTAGGTCGCCCTGTCAATGATTCGATCAAGGTCAAAAGCCACCAGATCCGCATCGGCGCCAACATGAACTCGACCCTTGCGTTTCATCGCTGGTGTGCGATGCTCAAGTCGCTGGGCTGGCATCAGAGACGACTTCCGAAGTGCATCCATCAGAGTCAAGATGCCTCGCTCGCGTACAAAGTGGCCCAGCACACGGCTGTACGAGCCGGCTGTTCTCGGATGTCCCTTGCCCTCTTCAAGCAGGCCATCCGTGGCGATCGACGTGAGCGGGCTGGCGACTGAGATATCGACGATGTCGTCCGGGATCATGTGCATTATCACCATCCCGTTCGTTTCGCGATATTCGGCGAAGGTACTTGCTGTCAGACGCTCGCCCGTGAGTGTCCATTCCATGTCCTCGTAGTCTATGCCAAGCTTGCGCTGCCAATCGTCCTCGTTCAGAAATGCGGCTCCCATTTCGGTCATGCCGGCAGCGTAGGGATAACACTCTGTGGTCACATCCATACCCCTGGATTGGGCCTCTTCGATCATCTGGAGTAGCTGAGGGACGGCCTGCCTACCGGTGCTGGAGATGTGCACGAGATGGAGGCGCGCGCCGGTGATTGCCGAGGCCGCCAGAATCTCCTCCATCCCCTCAATGGAGTCCATCGGTCCGATGAGTCCGCTGCCACGCATATGCACGTGGCATGCCGCGTCATATTTTGCCGCTACCCGAAAAACCTCTAGTATCTCCCAGCGCGAGGCCGCAATCGTGTATGCAAGACCAAACCCGACGGCGAGTCCGCCTCGCTGGAGGCCCCTTTCGATGTCGCCCAGTATCTCGGCCATCTCCGCGTCCGTGGACTCGCGGTAAGCCGCGTCAGCTATGGGCACGATGTTGCCGGGGTCTGGTATCACTTTCATCCGAACAGGAATATGCCCGGCACTGGCACCGAAATTTACGAGTGAAGAGCCTTCGCGCTCCCTATACCAGGTGTCGATATCGGCTGCCCCAACCTCGAGCTCCAGACAGGAGGTCACTCCATCGCGGGCCTGAGCCTCATAGTTTTCGCGATTTTGACCGTGGCTGTGCATATCGATGAACCCGGAAGACACGACGAGCCCGGTAGCGTCGATCGTTGATCGGCCCTCGAGAGCGCCTTTCGAAATTGCCGCAACCCTGCCGTCCGTGATGCCGATGTCTCTGACACCGTCAAGGCTGCTCTCCGGGTCCATCACTCTGCCTCTTGAAATCACGA
>JASLXL010000291.1 GCA_030740335.1 SAR202 cluster bacterium
TAGATCATGATGCCGATGTCGATAGCGTCGGAAATGGCCGCGAAGTGACGGACATTGTCATCCTGGGTCGAGTGGTGGAAAAAGGGCAGGTCGATCTGAAGTCCCACCGCCCCGAGGTCTTGCGCTCTCTTAGCGTCCTCGATAGTGTGAAGCGTGTTCTTGGGCTTTAGCGCGCATATGACCGTCTTGTCCGGGCCCGCCTCGTCGACTACTGTGCGCAGAATCTCGGGCCATTCATCGTCATTCAGGTCTGGACCTTCCCCCATTGCGGCCGATGTCTTGAGCGGAGCATCGTTGGTCCCTAGCCCCTGCTCGACCCACCATTGCGTCATCTCCTTCATCCTGGGCAAGTCCAACTTCATGTCGTCGGTGAAGGTGGTCGGCAGCGTCACCGGCATCCCTCTGATTCGCTTCTTGAGCTGTTCTCGATTCATCTTGCCTCCTCGATCCGATTTCTGCTGTCCGTACCATCATTGGCAGTAGGGTTGTGGCCACAGACCATGCCAACGATAGCTGTGGTGGCAGGGCTCATCGCGTCATGAACCTCGCCACCAGCCTGTTACTCTACTTGCCAGTAGACCTGATCTCCACCTGGTCTAGCCCTTCGCCTAGGGGTAGAGGCACCATCGTCCCCGTCCTGTGCGAGATGTGCATCGCCGTAATGACCTCCAGGCACTTGAGCCCATCACGTCCGGTCCCCACGCTCTCGCGGTCCTCCAGGAAGCAGTTTACGCTCTCCAGGGCCGCGCCGTAGAAGTAGTCGTCGAGATTCACTTCTGCAGGCATGTCTGGTATGTCCTCCCACATGTAACTAGCGCCGTAGCTAATGCCAGGCGTTTCAACCAGTGGCCCGTACTCCCACAGACCTCGATTCTCGTTGTATTGAATGCGACCCTTGGTTCCGGCGATCATCGTCGATCCCTCGGACTCCACTCTAGTCGCTATGCAGTTGATGAAAACAACCACGCCGCCCTCGCAGACCACCATCCCGCCGCCGCCCGGATCTGCCACGGGCTCATCGGAAAGGAAGCCAGACACCAGTTTTGGTGCCGCGTCCGTCCAGTAGAAAGCATAGTCGACCGTGTGCGTTCCGTTGTGCAGCAGCGGTCGTGCGCCGGTTGTCTCGATGGTCCGCACGTCGCCGATCAGGCCATCGTCGATCAACTTCTTGATCTTCTTGAACGGCGGTAGGAACCGGCGCGTGTGCTCGGTGATCAGCCGTGACCCGGACTCGTCGCACGCCTCCACCATCTGCCGGCCCAACTCCACACTGACCGCCAGTGGCTTCTCGACCATTATCACCTTGATCGCGGCTTCCGCCGCCTCGATCACCGGCCCATGGTGGTAGAGATTGTGAGTCGTCACGCTGACCACGTCCAGATTGGCCTTCTCGTACATCTCGACCGCGGTGTTATAGCGATGCTCGGGAGCGATGTCCCACTCTTTGCCGAACTGTTGCAGCCTCTCTTCGTTGATGTCCGCGATGGCTACTAACTCGCATTCCTCAATACGCGTATACCCGCCCGCGTGGGAATTATAGCGCTTGCCCAGACCACCAACACCCCCGGCCCCGACGATTCCGACCCTAACCTTCTCTGCCATGTTTCAACTCCTTGTCTAAGAGCGTAACTGTCTCATCCGTTTCAGTGTAGGCCGCGACAGACCCGACAGCCCCAAGTCACGGCTTGAACTATACAGCCAACGACGCTTAACCGATAGACCTGCTCCGCCGCAGTGCGTCTTGACGCAGCTGCGCAGCATCTTCGACGGCGTCCTTCTGGCCTCCTCTCCCCGTGGGAGAGGACAGAGTTGATGGAATCCTCAGTCTTCCAAGACAGGACCTCACAACACAGCGGCGCCCCATCCATCCTCCTTCGGACCTCCCCTGACTCATAGGCATGACCGAGGTGTGCAGAGGGGCAGCGCCCCTTTGCTGGGTGTGTGAGGGTGTTCCTCACACAATATTTCTTTCTTTTTTCTTAAAGAAAGGGGCGGGACAGACCCACCACACCCCCAGCCCGCAGTAATATGTAAAATGCCAACACAGCACCCTTGGGGGGATTACGATGGCCAGTCCACTGATAATCGACGTTCACATGCACATATTCGATTCCAAGGAGCAGGGACGCTGGGCGAAAGCTCAATACCCGGGGTGGGAGTATGGAGAAGGCGCACCGCTTCCTCCATACAGCAAGTACGACGGCGACGTCGAGGACGCGGCAACATCCCTGGCCGAGGCTGGAGCCTCCAGGGCCGTCATGGTTCACTTCTATCTCCCGTTGATCGGACTGCAAGCTGGCGTCGACGAAAAGCTGGGCGAAGTTGGCGGTGGTGAGCGTGCCCAAGCAATTGCCGACGCCGATGCCTCCGCTGGCGAATCCCTAAAGGAATCAAACGTGGCTGCGTGCCAGTCGGTCAAGGATCACCCGGAGATACTGCCATTCGTCAGCATCGACCCCTGGGTGCTAGAGCCCGACGGGGCAGCCGACCACCTCGCCGACCTGGTCAAAAACCACGGCGCTCGTGGTGTGAAACTCCACGCGGGTTCGCAGCGCTTCACAATGGACGACCGGCGCATGTGGCCCATCTACGACGCCTGTGTTCAACTCGACATACCCATCGTCGCCCACTCCGGTCGCGACCTCGGCGAAATACAATACTCCGATCCTAGGTCGTATCAGGGCGCATACGAGGCTTTCCCGCGACTAAAACTGATCATGGCACACCTCGGCAACGGGTCGTGGCGACAGACAAAAAAAGTGGCAGACGCCTTCCCCAACGCTCTTTTTGACACCAGTGAAATCACAGAATGGCACGGTGCGCCGCTTGCACCAACCCAAAAAGAGCTGGCCCTGCTGATTCAGGACATTGGACCCGACCGCGTGATGATGGGCACCGACTTCCCCTGGTGGAGCCCGGTCCACTGCGCACAGGGCATCATGGACCTGCCAATACTCTCAAACTCTGAGAAAGAGGCCATTCTCGGTGCAAACGCAGCCCGCATCCTCGGCATCTGATCCTGGACTGTCCCGGCGAATCGTCGGCCCCAAGCCCCTGAATCCCGCCATGTAACCCTGAGCGTCAGCGAAGGGTCTGGGGCGGAGGGGTCCACGCGACTAAAGCCTAGCTGCGTGGCCCGCCTTGGACACGGCTCACCTACCACGATTCTGGCCCACGCCGTGTTAGAATCGCCCCACCACGTGAAACACCCAGGAAGAGCCTGCAATGCCAACACCCAGACCCCTCGCACTCGAAGACACGGTAAGCTTCAAGAATATCTCGGATCCAAGAATATCCCCCGATGGCGACAAGGTGGCCTTCGTGGTCGAGGATTCCTACAGAGTCGACACCATCTTTGCCAAATCTGCCATATGGTCGGTCCCTGCCTCCGGAGGCGACTCGACTCGGCTCACCTTTGGACCTCGTGCCGACGAATGCCCCAGGTGGTCTCCCGACGGCACGACGTTGGCGTTCCTGTCCGACCGAGAGCGTGATGGCCGTCGTCAGGTCCACCTGCTGCCTGTGGAAGGTGGCGAAGCGGTCCAATTGACCCACATAAAGGGAAGCATTGCGGCGGCTCTCGGCCACTCGCCGATGGAGTGGTCACACGACGGACGCAGCATCGCATTCCTGGCGACAGACCCACCCGCGGCTAGGAGTGCGGACGCGGGTGATGCGATAGAGTTCGAAAAGCACCCCGTATTCACTCGCATACAGGTCGTCGATATCGAGACCGGGGTTACCGAGGCGATCTCGCCCGAAGGGCTCCACGTGTGGGAGTTCTGCTGGTCACCTGACGGTAACGAGTTTGCGGCGGTTGTCTCAGACATGCCGTACGATACCTCCTGGTATCGGTGCCGTCTCGAGGCATTTTCCTCCTCAAAAGGTGGATCGGCACGAAACCTGCATCGCTCCGTTCGTCCCGTCGGCAAACCCGCCTGGTCGCCAGACGGCACCAGCGTCGCCTTCCTGTCGTCAATGTGGAGCGATCGCGGCAACACCATCGGCGACGTCTTCATCGTACCCGCAGATGGCGGCAAGGCTCGGGACGTGACAGTCAGCCATGGCGTGAGCGTTAACTCCTTTGCCTGGTCTTCAGACTCAGCTCGGATACTGACCGTAGCTCACGACGACGGCGGCATGGGGGTGTCCGATGTGAACGTGGCGACAACCAAACGCCACGCACTGTGGCGTGCCGATGTCGTCCTGGCAGGAGCCACCGAGAGCTTCGACATGAACGCTTCAGAAACCATGGTGATGGTCAGGGAAGACGCGAGCAGCCCGACCGATTTATGGATCGCCCGCCGCCGGCAGCAGGCGCTGGATTGGAACAGACTCACGGACCTGAATCCACACTCCCGCGAGATCGAGGCGGGCGAGGCGAGATCACTGCACTGGAAGGGCGCCGACGGACTGGATATGCAAGGCTGGCTCCTCCTGCCCCCCGGTTCGAATGCTAAAGAGCCACTGCCAATGGTCACGCTGGTCCACGGCGGCCCGCTCCTTGCCCACCTGAACCGCTACACGCCCGCGTACCGGGAGCAAGGTCTCCTGGCGACGACCGGAATCGCGGTCTTCATGCCCAACCCACGCGGCAGCACAGGCTGGGGGCTGGAGTTCGCCGAGAGTAACATCGGCGACATGGGAGGCAAGGACTGGGAGGATATTCTGGCTGGCATCGACCACTGCGTGAAATTGGGAATAGCGGACCCGAACCGGCAGGGCATTGCAGGGAACAGCTACGGCGGATTTATGGCAGCGTGGGCCGTCACCCAGACAGACCGGTTCAAGGCCGCCCTAATGAGGGCCGGTATCTCCGACTGGCGCAGCTTCCACGGCAAAACATCTATCCCCTCCTGGGACTCCATATTCTACGGCGACGCCGATCCCTGGGATCCAGACGGTATATTCAAGGATTTCTCGCCCATCACGCATGTTAAAAAGGTCAAAACACCAACCCTGATCATCCACGGTGAGATCGACCGCGACGTGCCCGTCGAGCAGGCCTATCTGTTCCACCGTGCCCTGACAGAACTAGGCGTGGAAACTGAGCTGGTCGTGTACCCCAGAGAGCCCCACGGCTTCAGCGAGCGAGCCCACATCCTGGATGCAACCCGCCGCACCGTGGCATGGTTCTACGAGCGGTTGTAGGCGCGCGTGAAAC
>JASLXL010000292.1 GCA_030740335.1 SAR202 cluster bacterium
GACGTGGAGTAGGTCATGAAACTGCCGTGACGCCACGAGGTCCGGAGCAAGGTCACGCTCTACCTCTCGGCCGTACGCCGCCAGGTCGACCACCTCACCAGCTACATACTCGGACAGGTGGCGCGCTGCCGCCCGCCCACTCCAAATGGCCGAGTGAATCCCTTCGTCCGTCACAGGATCGACCAGTCCCGCAGCATCGCCAACCAGTAGCACATTCCCATCCGCCAGGGTCGAACCTCGCCTGCGCATCGGCAGATGGTGCCCTCTGAGGCCCCACACGTCCTTGGGATCTAAACCGTAGTAGCGGACCAGCCCATCAAGCCTCTCCCGAAGCGTTGAGCCAACGTGCTTCCAGCCCCCCAGGCCAATGTTGACATGGTCCCCCTTGGGGAATATCCAGCCGTACCCCCCCTCCATGCCGCCCACGTCCAGACCAATAATGTCTTGCCAACGATCGGGTACTCCGCTCGGCGGAGTGATGTTGCCCTCAAGGGCGATGTGCTGCCTCACCTGCACGCTAATACCTGCGAGCTTGGCAGTAGTGCCGTTGGCCCCGTCCGCAGCCACTAGCGTGGTCCCTTCTACGAGGTGACCGCCGTTCCCCACGACAACGTGGGTCTGGTGCCGCTCGACCACCTTCACCTGAAAACCCTCTCGCAGCTCTACACCGGCCTCCACCGCACGCTCTACAAGGTACGCGTCGAGCTTTGAGCGCTGGGTCAGGAACACCAGATCCTCCGACGAGCGACGCGTAAAGCCCTTGCTCTGACGCGTGGTGAAGTGCACGGATGAAATGGCGCGTTCCACAACGGGGGTGATGTCAAATGGCAGCAGCGCGAGCGCTCTCACGGTGACAGCGCCGCCACATGGCTTGTCACGAGGAAACTCCGCCCGGTCGAGCAGAATCACGCTCAGGCCACGCGCAGCACACTCTCGAGCGGTTGTGCTTCCCGCAGGGCCAGCACCTACGACGATGACGTCATACCGCATCTAGGTCGTCTTCCCCAGAACAGACCTTAACTCGGAAGGCAAAACGAAGCTGACGTCTTCCTCCGCGCCCTTAAGTAGGCTCACTTCATCCGGATCAATAGCCTGTATCACCGCGTACACCAGCAGTTCAGGGGTCGACGCGCCAGATGTAATACCGACATTATCCACACCCTCAAGCCATTTCATGTCCAGGTCCTCGGGCCCGTTGATCAGATATGACCTCACGCCGTGAGCCTGAGCCACCTCGCGCAGACGGTTGCAATTCGAACTTTCGGGTGCGCCAATGACGAGCACTACGTCGACAACGCGACATAGTTGCTTGACAGAGGACTGCCTGTTGGTCGTCGCATAACACAGGTCGTTGCGTACCACGACGTCCTTGAAGCGGCCACGTATCTCGTCGATCGCTTGCTGAGTATCGTCCACCGAAAGGGTGGTCTGGGTCAGCACTGTGACTGGGGTATCCAGATTCCAGTTCGGTAGATCGGTCGACTCGCCATCATCGACGAGGTGCATGGACTCCTGGCCCATCGATCCCTTGACCTCCTGATGACCACGGTGCCCGACCAGCATCAGGCTACGACCTTCCCTCGCATATTTGTGGGCTTCGTTGTGCACCTTGGTCACTAGGGGGCAAGTAGCATCGATAACGTGCAGGTTCCGTGAGGCGGCTTTTTGAAAATCTTCAGGCGGAGAGCCGTGGGCCGAGAAGACCACCGTGGCGCCCTCGGGGATGTCCTCGACATCCTCCACTGTGATCGCGCCCTTGGCTTCGAGGGAGTTTGCGACGTAGGGGTTGTGGACGATCTGGTGTTTTACGTAGACGGGGGACCCGAACCGCTCGAGGGCTATTTCGACCACATCGATGGCCCTAACGACCCCCGCACAAAAGCCGCGCGGCGTCCCCAAAAAGACCTTCATATCGAGACGTCCTCTCCCCGCAAAGTGTCCTGTGTCAGATGTGGGATTCTATCACAACGCCACCCCAACCTTCCCCAACGTCCGCAGCTTAGGTATACTTGCACCAACGGGCGCCACATGCGCAAGGTGGGGGCGGGGACGAGCGCCATCTAGCCCTTGAATTTAAGGCTTGGTGTGTCTGAACCCCACGCGACTGCAGCGATAACTTCTCCTGTCTTCTATTGGAAATGGCACGAGACGACGGACAGATAGATCTTCAGCAGTATGTAGGAGCGAACGAATGAAACTAGCCGAGCGGATGGGGCGCCTTGGTACCGAGACCGCCTTCGAGGTCCTGGCCAAGGCCAAGCGGCTTGAGGCAGAGGGCAAAAACATCATCCACCTCGAGATCGGTGAGCCCGATTTCGACACACCTGCAAATATCATTGAGGCTGGCGCAAATGCCCTCAAGAGCGGCTATACCCACTATGGCCCGTCTCCCGGGCTCAATGAGGCCAGGGCCAGCATCGCCAAGGAGATCGCTTCGACACGGAACATCCCTGTCACAGGGGACAACGTCGTGATCACCCCGGGCGGCAAGCCCATCATGTTCTTTGCGATACTTGCGCTGGTCGACGAGGGGGACGAGGTACTCTACCCGAACCCCGGCTTTCCCATTTACGAGTCCATGATCAACTTCGCTGGTGGCGTGCCCGTCCCCATGAAACTTCTCGCCGAGCGTGACTTCGCGGTCAGCGTGGAAGAGGTCGCCTCCCAGATCACACCACGCACCAAGATGATGGTGATCAATTCACCCAACAACCCCTGCGGGAGCATCGTCGAAAAAGACGACCTCGAGGCGCTCGCCAAGCTGGCCCGAGAGCACGACCTGGTCGTGCTCTCAGACGAAATCTATAGCCGCTTCCTGTACGAGGGGGAGCACCACAGCATCACGGCCTTTCCGGGAATGCTGGAACGGACCATCATCCTCGATGGCTTCTCCAAGACCTATGCGATGACCGGATGGCGAGCCGGCTATGGCGTCATGCCCATCGAGCTGGTGGAGCCCATTTCGCGCCTCAGCACAAACAGCATTTCGTGTACGGCGGCCTTCACGCAAATTGCCGCCATCGAGGCCCTGGAAGGCCCACAGAACGAAGCCAACCGCATCGTCGCTGAGTTCAAGAAGCGACGCGACATCATCGTCAACGGCCTGAACGATATCCCGGGCATCCGCTGCCCCATGCCGAAAGGCGCCTTCTACATTTTCCCCGACATCAAGGGTACGGGAATGAGCAGCCGAGATTTCGCCGATGGACTGCTCAACGAGGCTGGTGTAGCCTGCCTCGCAGGTGAGGCCTTCGGGCAGTATGGGGACGGTTGCGTCCGATTCTCCTTCGCCAACTCCACCGAAAACATCGAAATCGCCCTGGAACGAATCGACAAATGGGTCCGCTCCAAGAACTAGGCGCTGCGCGCGCCATATTGGTGGGACCGAGCATGCCAAGTTGGCCCGACCAGCTTTACTTTGGATGTGCAGAGGGGCGTGGCCTTTTTGCCAAGTGTGAGAGGGTGTCACTCACATACTTGAATTTTTCTGGTCTGTGGAAAGAATGTGGGACATGAGGTTTAGCGCCACGATTCGATCCTGCATCTAGTCACTAGGCCCATCCTCAGGTGCGCATGTCACAATCCCCAAACCCCACACATCACACCCCCAACCCCGTCTTCCGACTCGCCCTCGCCCAAATCAACCCTACCGTCGGCGCCCTCGACAGCAACACTGCCAAGATCATCGAGTATGTCGACCGCGCCCGCGAACTTGGTGCACAGATGGTTGCCTTCCCCGAGCTAGCCATACCCGGCTACCCACCCGAGGACCTGCTCTTCAAACCACAGTTCATCCAGGCCAACATAGACCGTATGCACAGTGTCGTGGAAGCGTCCAAAGACATCACGGTTGTCGTGGGATTCGCCGACGACGATGGCCACATCCGAAATTCCGCCGCGATCGCTCACGATGGCAAGCTCCTTGGCATCTACCACAAAGTGTTCCTCCCCAACTACGGTGTTTTCGACGAGGAGCGCTATTTCCGGGCGGGCGACGAATGCCCTGTCTTCGTGCTCAACGGTACACCCGTCGGCATCAACATATGCGAGGACATTTGGAGCGCCGTCGGCCCTACTACGGTCCAGCAGTCAATCGGCGCAAACGTCGTTGTGAACATCAGCGCCTCACCATTCCACGCTGGGAAACGTCTGGAGCGCGAGAAGATGCTCGTAGAACGAGCGGTGGACCACGGGCTGTTCGTAGCCTACCTGAATACGGTAGGTGGTCAGGACGAGCTCGTATTCGATGGCGCCAGCGTCTTCATCGACCCCTCCGGGAACGTCGTCGCCAGAGGCTCCCAGTTTGCTGAAGAACTGGTGGTGGCCGACCTTGACCTTCAAGCCGTCCCCGATCCACACACACCCATCCAATCATCTATCGCAGGGATTGGAACACCGAGCCGAATCGAGGTCCCAACTACCGCACCAGATCTCCAGCCGCCACTCACGGTAAAGGAGCCCACGGTCTACGAAGGGGCCGCGGAGGTTTATACCGCGCTAGTCACCGGCACACGCGACTACGTCAAGAAGTCTGGATTTGACAAGGTCTTGATTGCCATCTCAGGTGGAATAGACTCCAGCCTCGTGGCAGCCGTCGCCGCCGACGCCCTCGGGCCCGAAAACGTCGTGGGAATCTGGATGCCCTCCCGCTACTCGTCCGAGAACAGCATGCTGGACGCAACAGCGTTGGCCGAGAACCTCGGTATTGAACTGCGGACGATATCCATCGAGGAACCTTTTTCTACCAACCTGGACATCCTGAAACCGCATTTCGAGGGGACCGATCCCGGTCTGGCCGAAGAGAACCTGCAGTCCCGCATTCGAGGCGTCCTGATCATGGCCTTGTCCAACAAGTTTGGCTGGATGGTCCTCACCACAGGCAACAAGAGCGAGATGGCGGTTGGTTACGCCACGATCTACGGCGACATGGCGGGCGGATACGGGGTCATCAAAGACGTTCCGAAGACCCTGGTGTTCGAGTTATCGCGGTACCGAAACACAACAACAGATATCGCCTCAATTCCCCAAAACGTGATCGCAAAACCTCCCAGCGCGGAGCTGCGCCAGGACCAGAAGGACGAAGACAGCCTGCCTCCCTACGATGTCCTGGACCCCATTCTGGAGGCATATGTAGAGGACGACCGGAGTTTCTCGGAGATCACTGCAATGGGGTATGACGAGAGGGTCGTCATACAGGTGATCGCACTGGTGGATCGCAGCGAATACAAGCGACGCCAGGCCCCGCCGGGGATCAAGATTACAACTCGTAACTTCGGCCGCGACCGCAGAATGCCCATCGTGAACCGCTACCGTCCGTACTAGATTCGACCGCGTTCCAACGGTCGGTCAGCACCGGTCACACTCGACTCAGCACCAGCGCCGCAGTAGCCCTTCGGTTGGTAAGCACCAGCCCCACCCAACTAAGTGTGCGCAGCACCCACCTTCGATCGCGCCCAAACCAGCTCGTCCATTGGAATAGCGCTCTAGAGCCTCAATGCCTAACCCAAAGCACTGCATCTCTCAGCATCTACTCAGGACAGAACCCCAATATCTGTTTCAAGCCTATTGTTGGGGTGCCTCTGTATGAGGTGGTGTCTCACACACGATTCTCTTTTGTGTCCAAGAAAACGAGCCGCCTAGAAGGCATCTTTCTCAGCCGCAATATTTTCGAGATCGGCCCTGCTATATGACCCCAGGCTCCTAAAATCCAGATCCGTGTAGCTCTTGATCCACCGCGTAGCGATCTTAACTGCCTTGCGATAGCGGGTCTCCGCTGCTGCAAATTGCCCCCGACCGGCCTCGTCAAGCTCACCGGCCTCCTCCTTCAACAGGCGAAGGATGTCCTCCACCTCTTCGTGAAGCAGCCCCTTGACCAGGGCGAAGTCGTGGGGCCGCCCCGTCTCCGTGTCCTTCGCTCCATGGAGCACTCGCTGTGCTATCTGCGCCACCGACATCCTGCCCGTCGCCAGGTCCTCCATCAGCGAGGGATGGATCCCTGGCTTGCCGGCCAGGCTGTCGATTCCCTTTGCGCCCCTGCCGTTGAGCCAGCCCTCCAGATATTCGACGAGCATGCGGACGTTACGCCGGGTGCCTTCAATAGTGATGGGCCCTTCCGGCACCGCAATCTCAACGGGGTAGTTGTCTGGGTTATGCTGCTCGGGCGACGGGGTCCATCCCGAGCCTCGCAGATTCTTGAATGGGTCCCCAGCGGTCTGCATGTGGAAGATATGGGCAGTCCACGCGCGAAGGAAACCCTGGGCTGCCTCCCACTCCTTGTCGGCAGTAATGGTGGCAGCTGCCGATTCGTTGACCTCGGCATCACGGCTCGGCAGTGCCGTCGCCATACCACCAATCGGCACTGCGCCACGCTTCAGGCAGATCGCAACCAACCGCCTAAATATGGTGGATAAGAATTCGGTCGTCTTGATGTCGACACCAAACCTGTCCGGCCATACCGAGTCCGGGTCTGCCAGGACAAATTCGAAGATGCTGGCCTTAAAGTCCCAACGAGCGGCATTCAGTCCAGCCGCATATGGGCCGAGGGCATGTAACGTCTCCTCCATCTGGTATGCCATCGGTAGCGATTCCACCAGAGGAATCGCCCGGATCACAGCCGTGTCCGACAACTCAAACAACTCAAATGTTGCGTCAAAGAACTCACGCCAGAAGCCGGCCTCTTTCGCGGACTCCATTTTGGGCAGGTAGAAGTAGACACCCTGTCCTCGCCCAATCTGCGCTCGACCAGCGTGAAACAGGGTCAATGCGGTTCCGAGGATCGCCGCCGACACAGGGCTGCTGTCTATCGTCACATCGGGCTCGTCCAGGTGGAGCCCGCGTTCCCTGTGCATGAAAAATGGAATCTCGCCTTCTTGAATACTGTAATGCCGCCCGGTTGCCTCGTTAGTGAACTCCAGCGTCCGGTTGGCGGCAGCCAGCCTATTGCGAGCGGCTGTCACGGTGTCCACGAATCTGTGGCCTGCGGCGTCCTCGTCGTCGTCAAGATCGCCCACCGCGCGGGTCCCCTCAGGTCCTGGATTCAGAGCATTGATGAACATGCTAGTAATAGACGCTGGACCCGTTATCTCGATACCGGGACGCCGAAGCTCCTCGGGCACCGGTGGAACCTGCCAGTCACCGGTATTGATATCGGATGGTGGCAGATGCGTAGGCATGATCCCCTGCTCCAGGGCCCGCCTCAACACAATAGCCCTCTCGGCGCGTAAATCACTCACTTTGTCAGCGAACCTGTCGTGTAGCGCCACTAGGTACTCATTGAACGCGGGCGTGAACAGCTCGTCCGCACCTTCAACCTCGGCAAATTTCACTCTTTCGGTCGCAACCATAGAGCCTGCCTCCCGTGCACTGTTTGAAGCCAAAAACAGCCCCCATACTACCACACGCCCCTACGCCCAACCCTATCGCCATTGGTCATCGCTCTGATACAATCGGTAAGGTTTTTTGGGTTAATTCACGAGTTTGGAAGAGAGGACAGGAATGACTGTCTGCGCGATCCTCGGGGGACAGTGGGGCGACGAAGGAAAAGGGAAGATTGTCGACTTCGTGGCGGAGCATGCAGACGTAACTGCAAGGTTCTCGGGGGGCAATAACGCCGGTCACACGGTGATGAATCCTCAGGGCACGTTCAAACTCCACCTGGTACCGTCTGGCATCTTTTGGCCCGAGGGGATCGCCGTTGTTGGTAACGGCGTCGTGATCGACCCGGGAGCTCTGCTCGAAGAGATAGACGCATTGAAAGCCCGAGGAATCGATCTCGATGGCAAGCTCCTCGTGAGCGACCGCTCCCACCTGGTCATGCCCTACCATGTTAAGCTCGACGAGTTGGCGGAAAAGGCCAAGGGCGATCAGGCCATTGGCACGACCGGCAAGGGCATCGGACCCGCCTACATTGACAAGGCAGCACGCACTGGCATACGGGCCGCTGACCTGTTGGACCTTGAGGCGCTCTACCCCCGGCTAGAGGCCGTCCTCTCCCACCACAACGCTGTTATCGAGAAGGTCTACGAGGACACGCCTCTGAAACTCGACGCAATCTT
The DNA here is from genome assembly GCA_030740335.1 of SAR202 cluster bacterium. Next base: position 8,055 of record JASLXL010000292.1, read on the forward strand.
CGAGAGTTGCAAGCAATGGGCCTCTCAGCTGGCACCATACATAGGTCCCGTTGAGCATATCGTCTACGACGCCGCAGAGGCCGGCAAGCGGGTAATCATCGAGGGCGCCCAGGGCATGATGCTCGACCTGGACCACGGCACATATCCATTCGTCACATCATCTCATCCGACCATAGGCGGTGCATGCATCGGCCTAGGCCTGCTGCCTAGCCAAATCGATGTCGTCCTGGGTGTGTTCAAGGCCTACAGCACCAGGGTCGGCAGCGGCCCCTTTCTGACCGAAAGTTTCGACGAGACAGGCGAAAGGATCAGGAACCTCGCCAACGAGTTCGGGACCACTACCGGAAGGCCCCGTCGCGTGGGCTGGTTCGACTCCGTAGTCGCCCGGTACAGCACCAGGATCAACGGCTACACCTCCCTCGTGCTGACCCGACTCGACGTGTTGGACGACTTCGGCACAATCAAGATATGCGACACCTACGAGCTTGATGGTGAACTGGTCAAGGACTTCCCCGGCAGCGCAGCTCTACTGGAGCGGTGCAAGCCCATTTATGAAGACTTCCCCGGCTGGGACGGAATCACCGCAGGCGTCACAAAGATGGAAGACCTCCCCACAGGCGCTCGTGCCTATGTCGAGCGCCTTGAAGAGCTAATAGGCCGCCCCTTCGACATCATATCCACGGGCCCCTACCGCCACGAGACAATCCTGGTACGCGACATTTTCTAGGCGCTGAGCTCACTTCATGCGGGCGGGGCTGGGCACTGCTGCGTGAACCTAGTGGCATTTCGGCGCTGCGCTCACTTCGGGCGGGTGGAGCTGGCACGGCGTGAACTTA
>JASLXL010000293.1 GCA_030740335.1 SAR202 cluster bacterium
ACCCTGAAGTCTGGGTTGCCATCCTCACCGGGTCCGGTGACCGGTCCTTCTGCGCCGGCAACGACCTGAAATTCCAGGCAGAGCACGGGGCGAAGGGACTATCGTACCCCGGGGCAGACACGATGCCCTTCGGAGGTATCACCGACGACTACACATGCTGGAAGCCCATCATCGCCGCCGTCAATGGCTATGCAGTAGGTGGCGGCCTTGAGCTGGTCCTCGCCTGTGACTTGGCAATCGCTTCAGACAATGCCCAGTTCGGAGCACCCGAAGGCAAGGTGGGTTTGGTAGCGGCAGCTGGTGGGGTCCACCGCCTGCCCAGACAAGTGCCGCTCAAAATCGCCATGGGCATGCTTTTGGCCGGCAGGGTTTTGAACGCCGAGGAAGCCAATCGCTACGGACTGGTGAATGAGATCGTGCCGGGTGATGAACTCACGTCAGCAGTCGAACGCATGGCATCCGAGATAGTGTCTCTAGCACCACTATCGGCCAGAGCTCACAAGCAAATGGCCATGACAGGCCTCGAGCTACCTTTAGACGATGCTATGGCCAGCGACTATAGTGAGAACGAAAAAGCCATGGCGTCCGACGATTTCATCGAGGGCCCCGGCGCCTTCGCCGAAAAGCGCAAACCCATCTGGACCGGAGAGTAATCCGGAAGACTACGATCTAACTGGCGAACTGCGCTGTGAGTGAACAGTACCGGTGGCCGGGCGACAAGCCAGCCTGATTCAATCCAGGGAGAACTCTCAACAATGTCCAGATCTCAGACTGTAATGCTCCCGACTAACGTGAAGCCCTCTCGATACACCCTTGCGCTGGAGCCCGACATGGAAGCATCCAGCTTCCTGGGGCACGAGACTATCGAGGTTGATGTTTTAGAGTCTACCTCGTCGATCACAATGAATGCCTCCGAACTTCAAATTTCCTCCTGCCGCATCCTGCCCGGCGTGGGCAACGCCCTCGCAGCCTCGTCAATAGACGAAAACGAGAAGGCGGAGACGGTCATCTTCACATTTCCGTCCGATGTCGCCGTGGGGCCTGCCACACTAGAAATTGAGTTCGTCGGGGTGCTCAACGATAAGCTCCGAGGCTTCTACAGGAGCCACTACACCGACATCGACGGCAACGAGCGCCACCTCGCCACGACGCAGTTCGAGGCCACCGACGCTCGCCGCGCATTCCCCTGCTGGGATGAGCCCTCGTTGAAAGCAACATTCGCACTGACGCTATTAGTGGACTCTGGACTTGCCGCGATATCCAATATGCCCATCGCCGAGGATACCGCCGAACCGGACGGGCGCAAACGCCTGCGGTTCGACGAGACCCCAATCATGTCGACCTATTTGCTGGCGTTCATCATCGGCGACCTGAAGTGCGTCGAGCAGGAAGCCGAAGACGGCACGCTGATTCGAATATGGGCCACCGCAGGCAAGGAAGAGCAGGGCCGTTTCGCCCTTGAGACAGCCATTCGCCTTCTGAAATATTTCAACGAGTACTTTGGTACACCATATCCGCTGCCCAAACTAGACCACCTGGCAATACCGGACTTCGCCGCCGGTGCGATGGAGAATTGGGGCGCCATCACCTATCGAGAAGTGGTACTGCTGGTAGATCCAGATCGCACCTCCGCAGCCGTACGCCAGCGGGTCGCCGGAATCATTTCCCACGAAATGGCCCACATGTGGTTCGGCGACCTGGTCACCATGGCATGGTGGAAAGAACTGTGGCTGAACGAGAGTTTTGCATCGTGGGTTGGCGACAAGGCGGTCGACGCCCTGTTCCCCGAGTACGAGATGTGGACCGAGTTCGTCTCCGGAGACACCACCCGCGCCCTCAGCCTGGACGGTCTGAAGAACTCGCACCCCATAGAGCAGGAGGTCAGAGACCCCGCGGAAATCGGCCAGCTGTTCGACGCAATCAGCTACAGCAAGGGGGGCTCGGTCCTGCGGATGCTTGAACACTACCTTGGGGCCGACACATTCCGAGACGGCCTGCGGCGCTATATCGTAAAACACCAGTACGCCAACGCCAGCACTCACGACCTCTGGGACGCCCTGGCCGAGGCCTCCGGTGAACCAGTAGCTGAAATCATGGACACTTGGGTCGAGCAGATTGGTTACCCCGTAGTTCACGTCGAGTCGGACCGGAGCATGGCCACCACCGAGCTACGCCTCTCCCAGACCAGGTTCGTATATGAGCACCTGACAGAGCCCCAAGCAACCTACGATACGACGTGGCATGTTCCCGTGAGCATCACATCTCAGGATGCCGGCTCCGCCTCCCTACTCATGAACCAGAGCAAGGCCACGGCCTCACTTGGCAAATCATCCGAAGGTTGGCTGAAGCTGAACCCGGACCAGATAGGCTTCTACCGCGTCAACTACTCCGCTGACGACTGGGACCGCCTGCGCCCCGCTGTCGAGGCGCTCGAGGTCTCCACAATAGATCGGCTTGGGCTGCAGAACGACGCTTACGCTCTCGCGAAGGCAGGTTACGCACCGATGAGCCGGTTCCTGTCGCTGGCACAGGCTTATGCCAATGAGACAAACCCGTCCGTGTGGGAAGACATATCCGCAAACCTGGGCGGGCTCAACTCGCTGCTCTCCGACGAGGCATATTACGGAGAGTTTCGCGATCTTGCCCGGGGTATCTTCGAGCCCATCGGCGCTCGCGTTGGCTGGGAGCCGCGGCCGGGCGAGGGACACCTCGACACACTTCTGCGCTCAACCGTCCTAACCCAACTGGGCAAGTACCTGGACGAAGATACGCTGTCCCAGGCCTCCTCGCTGTTCCGTGAGTACCTGCAGGACCCCGCGGCGGTCAATCCCGACCTCCGTGGCGTCATATTCAACCTGACAGCCCAGCGCGGCGACCGAGACACCTACGACACATTGTGGGACCAGCACAAGACCGGCACGCTGGAAGAGGAGAAGGTGCGGCTGCTCGTCTCTCTGGGCCACTTCGACCAGCCGGAGTTGCTAGGCGAAACGCTAGACCGGGCCCTTTCGGACGACGTGCGCAAACACGACACGATACTGGTGGTCCGCGGCGTCGGCAGCAACCGCAATGGCAGAGACCTCGCCTGGGACTTCGTCAAGGAAAACTGGGACACCTTCGTGGACCGCTACGCAGACGGGCTGTTTGCCCTGTCGAATCTCGTGCCGGTTGTGTCCCGCTTCAACACAGAGGAGAAGCTGGCGGACGTCGAGGAATTTTTCGCAACCCACCCGACACCAGCGGCCGATCGCGCGATCAAACAGGCCCTTGAGGTAATCCGCCTCAACGTCGCATGGATTAACCACAACCGCAACGAACTAGGCGAGTGGCTCGAGGGGTAGGAGTACACTACTCTCCCACATAAGACTCCTCTGTTAGACGGCTGTACTGCAGGCTCAGGTACTGGTCCTTGGTCATCGGCCTATTGCTCTTGGATATAACCTCTCGACCCTGTGTGGCACCGTCCGCCAGCAGGTCGATCACCGCCATGGCCATCGCCTTTGCAGGTCTGATTACTGCTTGTTCGTAATCCACGATGGTGTAGTCCACGCCGTGCCCCATCCCTGACGCCCCACCTGTGTATGGATGGATGGCAGGTATGATCTGGCTTAGATCACCCATGTCGGTCGAGCCGCCTTTGACTCGATCTTCCGGGTGGACCTTGCAAGAATCTCGCCCCACGAGAGCCTCCGCGTTTTGTCTGAACACGCCCATAAGCCCTTCATCGTTCAGCACTGGCAAATAGCCCGGAATCGTAACGATGTTGACCTTTCCTCCCAGGGCTAACGCACCCGCACGCAGCGACCTGTCCATCTTCCGGTTCGCGTCGTCGATCGCCGCCAGCGACGCACCACGAACGCGGCCCTCGTACCTCACCTGGGCTGGTGTAGCGTTGGCAGCAGATCCCCCCTCCGTGATGATGCCATGCAGGCGAATGGTGTCCCAGTCCCGAAAGGTCTCCCGCTGCGCGTTGAGGGCGTTCAATGCGATTAGCGCAGCCTGAAGCGCATTGACTCCCCTGTGTGGAGAGCCACCGGCGTGCGAAGCCTTGCCCACGAAGGTTACGTGCTTAACAAGGTGTCCGTTGCTACTACCCCCTGCTGTGAACTTCGTCTTGTACGGGCTTGCAGCCGTGTGGACCATCATCGCCATATCCACGTCGTCAAAGGCTCCGAGGCGTATGAACTCCTGTTTGCCCCCCATCAGCCCGAGCCGGCCCTCCTGGTGGAGCCGCCAGCGATACTCTACGTCGGTAAACTCCTCAGCCGGCAGGCCCATCAGGGCGATCCGGCCAGATAGTGCTCCAAGCACCTCGGGCTGTGATAGTGCGGCGGCTACCCCCAGTAACATGCCGAGCTGACAGTGGTGGCCACATGCGTGGACGGCACCGCTGTCCGGGTCGGCGTCTGGGTGGCCGGGAACGCGGAGCGAGTCCATTTCCCCGATGATCCCTACGGTGGGCCCCTCACTCCCGCCGTCCAAATACCCCTTCAAGCCAGTGAGGGCTATGCCCTGCTCATGGGCTATGCCCAACTCAGCCAGCTTGTCGCTAACCAATGACGCAGTCGCAACTTCCCTGAACCCGAGTTCAGGATTGCTTTCCACCGTCTTGACAACCGACACAATCCAATCTCTGCGGCGGTCAATTGCGGCCTGTGCAAAAGCCTTTAACTGTGATATGTCTGACATGTCATGTTCCCGAGATATGGTTCGACAAGCTCACCATGGGTGGAAACGGGACCAACCCAAAGAATTCCGTTCACCTTGAGCCTGTCGAAGAGCCGGCCAACACGCGGCTCCCTACTCACGGTACGTCTCCTCCTTCAGCATGCCACGCATAAGCTTCAGGTACGCGGCGAACTTCATCGGCGCCCTAAAATCTCGTTTGATCTCCAGCGCCTTTTGCGCGCCATCCGATAGCAGATCTATCACAGTCATCGCCATCGCCTTGGCCGCAGTCAGCACAGCCAACCTGTAGTCACCAATAAGATAGTCGTCGCCGTGGGCGTTGCCCGAAGCCGCTACTACATAGGGATGGATCACCGGCATGATCTGGGAGAGGTCACCCATATCGGTAGAGCCGGTACGGTGTCCGAGGCCGGTTACGCGCCTCCCGCCAACCAGAGACTCGGCGTTGGCCCTGTGGAGTGCCACCATCGTCGGCTCGCTACGAATAGGCAGGTAGCCGGGCAACGTCGTGATCGTCACGCTCCCACCGACGGCCATGGCGCCCGCCCTCAGGGCTCGATCCACCTTGGCGCTAGCCGCAGCGAAGGCCTCAATGCTCCTACCCCGCACGAAAGTCTCCATCCGCACGTCCGAGGGCACCGAACTGACTGCCGAACCTCCGCGTGTGATTATCGGGTGTACGCGAATTGTGTCCTTGTCACGGTAGGTCTCCCGCTGTGCGTGGATCGCGGACATGGCAATCATCGCAGCGTTGAGGGCATTGACTCCCTGGTACGGCGACGACCCGGCGTGGGCCGCTGTGCCCTCGAACCGGATCAGCTTCGCCAGGAGCCCATTGTTCGTGCCGCCCACAGCGAAGCTCGCGCCGTCCGGTCCTGGTATTGTGTGGGTCATCATAGCCATGTCCACATCGTCCATCTTGCCAAGACGGACCATCTCGGGCTTGCCACCCAGGAATTCGATCTGGCCTGAGCGACGCAGACCCTCGCGGTACTCGATCTCTATGTACTCCTCGGCCGGAACGGCGATCAGCGCCACACGCCCTGACAGGCCCTCCAGCACCCCCGCGGCCTGAAGTCCGATGGCCACCGCCAGCATGGACCCGAGCTGACAGTGATGGCCACATGCATGGGCGGCCCCTGTGTCCGGGTCAGCGTGCGGATGGTGGGGAACGATCAGCGAGTCCAGTTCGCCCATTACCGCCACAGTGGGGCCCGAGGACCCGCCCCGGAGCATTCCCTTCATACCCGTGAGGGCGATCTCCTCCTCAAGGGGCACATCGAGACCGCGGAGGGCGTCCGCCACAAATTTTGATGTCTTTTGCTCACGAAATCCCGGTTCTGGGGAGTCCAGCACGGTACGGGCCAACCTGACCGTCTGATCTCCCCTACGATCAATCTCGGCGCAAGCCGCCGCCTTCATCTGCTCCGTGGTCATCGCCGCCATTGTATTGATAGCCTCCGTCAAAAACGGGAATGTTGGCCTTACCTAGAGATCAAAAGAATGACACCAGCTTGCGAGTCCACATATTGGCTCTCCCGCATCACGCTCTCCACCCTACCCAGCGCGCGCAGCGTCGCCGAGATTTTATCAGAGGGCTCCGTGGAGCGCCCACCTGAATGATATATAATCGCCACGCCCTCAACCAACGATACCGCACCGTCAGGACAACACCGTGAAGATCGTAATAGCACCGGACTCTTACAAGGGAAGCGTGTATGCACCTGAAGTGGCCCGCGCGATGCGCGAGGGCGTGCTGCGCGTTGTTCCGGACGCCGAAACGGTGCTAGTTCCCGTGGCCGACGGCGGCGACGGGACCCTGGAAACGCTGGTCGAGACCTCCGGCGGCACGACGCACACGTCAACGGTAACCGGCCCTCTCGGGGATTTGACCGAAGCCCAGTGGGGTGCGATGGGGGACGGGAAGACCGCAGTCATTGAGATGGCGCGAACCTCAGGGTTAGCCTTGATTCCCACAGATCGCCGCGATCCACTTACGGCCACGACAGCCGGTCTCGGCGAGGTCATTCGAGAGGCGCTCGACAAAGGTTTTCGCCGCTTCATCCTCGGCATCGGCGGCAGTGCCACCAACGACGCCGGAACGGGAATGGCCCAGGCCCTGGGAGTGCGGCTTCTGGACGCCGCGGGCCATGACCTCGCAGTGGGCGGCGCCGCCCTGGCAGGGCTCCATCAAATCGACATGAAGGGCCTGGACCCGAGAGTCGCAACCGCGGATTTCATGGTGGCCTGTGACGTCAGCAATCCCCTCACGGGACCGGAGGGTGCTTCCGCAGTCTACGGCCCTCAGAAAGGCGCGACACCGGCCATGGTAACGCAACTCGATGCAGCTCTCGGGCATTTCGCCGACGTGGTGTCTCGTAACCTGAACGCCGACGTTCGAGACGTACCCGGCTCCGGGGCCGCGGGCGGTCTTGGCGGGGGCATCATGGCTTTCCTGGGTGGACAGCTCCGTCCAGGCATCGAGATCGTCCTGGATACTCTCCAATTCGATTCAAAGTTGGAAGGCACGGACCTGGTCATCACAGGCGAGGGCGGGATGAACTTCCAGACCGTCTACAACAAGGCCCCTATCGGCGTCGCCAGGCTGGCCAAGGCTCGAGGCATTGCGGTCATCGGCGTGTCAGGCTCGCTTGGCAAGGGATACACCGACGTCCACGACTACGGTATCGACGCCGTCAGTTCCATCACCAGTGCCCCAATGGATCTGGACGAGGCCACCTCCCGCTGTTCGGAACTCATCGCAGAAGCCACCGAGCAGGCTCTGCGTATGATGCGAATTGGACTGGCCGTCTTTGGTAACGACTAACTGCATATATGGGGAGTGCAGAGGGGCCGTGCCCCTTTGCATCTTGGAGTAGCACCATTGGCTGACCTACACAATAACGAGACCGCAGCCCAGATCGCCGCACTTGCAGAGAGTGTGCAGCGCTTCCACGAACGCTTCGGCCAGGGAGGTGCGGCATCTCTCGACGAGATGCTTGATCGCATTCCTATCCAGGACGAGGAGGTGCGGGAGCTCGAACAAGCACTGCGCGGCGAGGGGCCAGTGAGGACTGCTAGCGAAGCCGTCGACGTGCTCTTCGTAGCCATCGGAACAATTCTTCGCCTGGACCCAGAACTTGCCCTGGCGGCAATCGACGAGGTGATTGTCAAAAATGACGCCAAGACGGGGGACACGCACCACATCAATGCTGCGGGCAAGGTGGTGAGGAAGCCTTAGAGTAAAGATGCAAAGGGGCGCGGCCCCTCTGCACTCCTCTATAAAGGGCCAGCTAGCCTAGCAGGACCATGTGGACCTCGCGAGGTCCATGGACACCTGTCACGATGGTCTGATCAATATCGCCGGATCGGCTCGGTCCTGAGATGATATTCATGTAGCTCGACGTCCCTTCAACCAACGCCTCGCGCCGCCTAAGCGTGAATAGCTCGTCCAGACTGGGGAGCACCTGGCCCCGCTGCACGATGGCCAGATGGACCGGCGGCGTCAGGGCAACGAGCCGCGACACCTCCTCGCTGGCAAGCAACACACAACTCCCCGTCTCAACGATTGCGTAGTCGACGCCCGTCACTCCCAGGTCAGCAGAGATCGCACGCTCTCGCAAGTTCGCTCGCTGCTCATCGTCAGGACCATCCAACGCCATGGTCGTCAGCGCGACGCCCAATGGCGGCAATACAGACTCAAAAACTAGCTTTTCCACGACTTCCTGCGCCGAACGGACCACCGACCTTGCTTCGAGACTGCCTACCAAGTCGACCACGTACTGCTTTGCATCGACCAACGAACTGACCCTCGCAACCTTCCATTCCGCCGCTGCGGCCGACACTGCCAAAGCATCTATTAGCTCGTCAGCCCGGCCCTTTGCATCCTCCAAGATATTCTGAGCGCGCAATTCCACGGCAATCGTGTCGTCGGATAGCGCCGTTGCACTCGGCACTTTTTCGGGCGCTCCAACTCCAAAGCACCCTAGCGCACCACGCACGGTTGATAGGAATTCGCCGCGTTCGCTCATGATCGTATCATCCCACTGTGAGATCTTCACTACCCAGGTAGCCCTTTTCAAGCTCGGCTAGTTACTCACCGTCGATTAGGTCAAGTTGTTTGTTTGCGGCAAACTCGCGGGCTTTCGTGGTGAAGATAGAGCCGGAAAACAAGATACCTTTGCTGGCTCCCCCGGATACGACGAGCCCGTAAAGGTCCCTTACATCAGGTTATCCAACCGGATGTTGCCAGTCCTTGCACTGAACCAACAGGCGTCCTCCCCTGATTGGCACCGGATCCTCGGCTCTTATGTCAATGCCTCCATCACCCGATTTCCCAGAATGCGTCACGTGATAGCCCATCGCATCCAGAATTGCGAGACACCTCTGCTCAAAATCAAACCCGCGTTCTACCGTTGATTTATGAGGCGGCCTACCTTTGGCAATTGGGACTGGAGTCGGCAATTGTTGGAGCCGCTCAAGGT
>JASLXL010000294.1 GCA_030740335.1 SAR202 cluster bacterium
CTTCTACCAGTTCGCGTACGACGGCGGGCATGTGCAAAGCGGAGGTCCCCGAACGGCCGCTCGCTTCCGTACTACCATTGAGGCGAAATATGACGAGTTCAGGGCGTTCGTCCTTGAGCCGTTCACTCAGCCATTCAATGAAATTGAATGGTTCCAACGGACCCACATCTTTTCGCACTTCGGCGTGGGACTAGCTACGATTTTCCTGAACCGCGTCAATAAGAAACTCTTTGCCATCATCAACAACAAAGCTGTCGAAGCGGTCGAGCTTCTCGACATGCCCGTACCTTCCGTTCCTGAGCAGCGCTATCAAGCCGTCCTTGATGCCTGGCGGCAGCTTATCGAGTGGTATCCAGAGTTCGAGAATTTCTATCGTGCTGACGCCCTCAGTCAGTTCCTGATCGGTGAAGAATTGGGCAGGCCATGGGCCGACCAACTCCGTGCAGGCAGGGCAAGAACTGGAAAGCCTCCGATGTCCAATACAGAATCTGAGAATAGGTGGGATCAGTTTATTGAGTGGGCCCGCCGCTTCTATGAATGGGAGGAATTTGATGCCCAAGAGCGCGATTACAAACTCGAGATCGCTGGCAACATTAGAAAGGTTAGGGCCTCGATCTTCAATAGAGAGGACGCAAAAACAATGCCCGAGTGGCCGTTGTTTTTGGAACACCTGAAGAAAGCCTTCGCCCCTCCAAACAACCTGACCCCATGGCGAGTCCATTCACGGTTCCTTACGTTAGCCGAAGAAGACCCTCATCAAATCGCAAGTATGCTCATGTCGTTTTGGGATGATGAGTCAGACGCACTCGCGAAATGCCAATACTTCATCGAGTCCATGAGTAACTCAGATATCAGCATGAGTGAGGTCTTAGCCTCTTTTCTATTAATGGGTGAGGACCCGCACAACTCACCTATTTACAGAGCCGCACCTTATAACAAGGCATACCAACTTCTCGGTTTTGACCGACCTGACACACCATTTCTTCGATACAAAGGTTCGCTGGACTTCTTGGACACATTTTTGTTGGAGGCAGAATCCCGTGGCCTCAAACTAAGGGACAGATTAGATGGTCAATCACTAGTTTGGTGCATAACCAAGTGGGATCCTCTAGACGATTGGGACCAAGCTACAAAAGATGCTTTTCTGGCCTACCGGGATAATGGGCCGACTCTCACTGAAACTGTGCCGCCAGAAAAGCCACCTGTGGATGCGACCTGGACCTCGGAAGCCTTCACACTTCTTGAGCAGCTTCACCTGAACCCGACGGCGGAGTTCTACAGCACTCACGCTGAGGAGTTCAAACAGAGGCTGGAGCAACCCTTTCAACAGCTTCTGGGTGCGGTTGCACAACGGCTGCGACCAGAGATCACCGAACTCATGGAAACCGAAAAACGAATATTCTCGCGCATCGTGAAGAATGACTATGGCCGTGGCGGTGCTTGGGACTTTTACTGGGGCGCGTTCTACCCCAGAGGTAGTAAGCGTACTGAGAGTGCCCAACTTTTCCTTGGGATGCACGAGGATTATCTTGAATTTGGCTTCTACATCGGAGAGTACGGCTCGGAACAGCGTAGTCGCTTCACCAAGAATTGTTCACTGCACCTCGAGATATTGGAGAACGTCTTGAGGGAGCCCCTGTCTCGCGATGACCTTGTATTCGGAGAGACGGCGGCGACTGGTGATTATAGGTCGAAACCAGTACCGGGACTCAAGGGGAATGAATGGCTCAACCAGATTGAACAGGCCCGCATACGAGCTGGCGTCAGGCTGTCCCGTAATGAAGTCCAAGTGATGTCCGACGACACCCTAGCCAAAAACATCGCCGATGTGTTCCACGATCTGTTCCCGTTGGTCTTGCTGGCTACCAAGGACGATCCTCTGACTGAGATCAGACGGTATGTTGGGGAGATTCCGATCGATGATGAGACCTTGAACCCGGAGTACTCACTGGAGCAGTGTGCGGCCGAAACCCATTTCGACTTGGAGGTTCTTCAGCGCTGGGTACGTGCTGTTGAGCGAAAGAAGCAGGCGATATTCTACGGCCCCCCGGGCACGGGGAAGACCTTCGTCGCGGAGAGACTAGCTCTCCATATGATCGGTGAGGGCGACGGTTTCACCGAGATCGTCCAATTTCATCCGTCGTACGCTTACGAGGATTTCATGCAGGGGCTCCGTCCTCGCGCCTTGAGTGGCGGTGGCTTGGAGTACGTGATGACCCCAGGTCGATTCAAGGATTTCTGTGACCGTGCACGCGAGTGCAAAGGCCCGTGTGTTCTGATAATCGACGAGATCAACAGGGCAAATCTCTCACGTGTGCTGGGAGAGCTTATGTTCTTACTTGAATACCGAGACCAATCTGTACCTTTGTCCGGGGGGGAGCGATTCCAGATTCCGCAAAACGTCAGGATCATCGGCACGATGAACACGGCTGACCGGTCGATTGCCCTCGTCGATCACGCGTTGCGCCGCCGCTTTGCGTTCCTCGAACTGCGCCCCGACTACGAGGTCCTGCGGAGATACCACGCAGATACAGGCTTCGACCCGGAAGGCTTGATCAACCTCTTGCAACGTCTGAATGCCGCCATCGACGACAGGCACTACTCGGTCGGCATCAGCTTCTTCCTTTCCCCGAGCATCGAGGAAGATGTTGCGGACATCTGGCAGATGGAGCTCGAGCCATACATCGAAGAGCTCTTCTTTGATCAGCCGGACAAGGCGGCTGGTTTTGAGTGGGACAAAGTCAAAGCAGAGATCGTGGGATGACGACCTTTGCGCCGCGGATTGTCGAACTCACCGAGTACCAGACTCGGACGTTTGATGAAGATGAACTCACTGAAGCGGTGGGCAAGGAGCTCCATGCGTCCTACGGTAAGCAAGTTTCCGTTGAACCGCCTTCATTCCTGAACAACCAGAGCTGGCAGCTCACTTCCCAGGGCTGGGTCGGTTACATTCCACTTACGGACTCCTTCCACCTCTCGCTGGTTCCGAAGGTGCCGGTCGCGAACCTGTTTCGAATGCTGGAGTATGCGTATCAACTGAAGCCCTTTAGGATTCTCGAAGGGCTGGCGGACTCGGAGTCGATTGCTGAACTGTACGAACGCTTGGCCCTGGTGTTGGCGAAACGGATTCTCGACCGTATCAGGAAGGGACTATACAGATCATACATCTCGGAGAGTGACGACCTTCCTTATGTCCGAGGCAGGGTAGATGTGACGGCACATCTCAGGAATTCGCAACGGGTGGCACTGCCGTGCAGCTTTGAGGAACACACGGCAGACCTGGAAGATAACCAGATCCTACTCTGGACCTTGACAAGGATTTTGGAGAGCGGGATGTGCACAGAGCACAGCCTTCCATACATCCGCCAAGCGCGCAGGGCGCTCCTCGGGTTCTCGGAACTGCGCCCTTTCTCTGCACGCGTATGCGCCAATCGGCTGTACAACCGATTAAATCAGGATTACGAGCCGCTGCATGCGCTGTGCCGTTTCTTCCTTGACCACACAGGACCCACACATCTGCTGGGCGATCGAAAGATGCTCCCATTTCTGGTTGATATGGACAGGCTGTTTGAGTTGTTCGTTGTGGAGTGGCTCAGGCGGCACGCCCCTTCGCGATACGCCGTCCGGGGACAGGAGAATGTTCAGTTTCGCATGGGACATGTGGTATCAATCAGCATCGACATCACAGTAGAAGACCTCGAAACTGGACGGACGGCCTTTGTGCTGGACACAAAATACAAGGCGGCTGAGCAGCCCGCGGCTAGCGATATCGAACAGGTTGTAGCGTATGCAGAAGCAAAGGGCTGTACAAAGGCCGCCCTAGTGTACCCCGTTGAACTAGGGCGACCGGTGTCCGGGTTGTGGGGGTCGGATATCTTCGTGCGTTCTCTGGCTTTTCGTCTCGGCGGCGACCTTGAGGAAGCCGGGCGGAACTTGCTTGAACAGCTCCAGTCGTGGGGTGCAACTGGGGCATAGACACCCTCATTGTCCTGAATGTCTGGCGGGCGTAGCCCTAGCTACTACCAGTCCCACCTAAGCCCTGGCCCGTACTCTTGATCCCCTCGCCTATACTGCCCCCAGAGGCAGGGTCATGCTCACTGCCCGAACTACTCCCGTAGCTCCTCCATACGCTCCATAGCTAAC
>JASLXL010000295.1 GCA_030740335.1 SAR202 cluster bacterium
TCATGGAAGCATCGAGGCAGGCGGGCGTCGAGCGCGTCGTTTTCGCCTCCTCTAACCATGTGGTCGGCTATCTCCCGATGAAGGACGAGCCCTACCTCGCGTATTTCGAACAACGCGACGCCGACCTTCCAGACCCGGTACTCATGATCACCGCCGAGGCAAATCGCCCAGACGGCTACTATGCGGTGGCTAAGGCATTCGGCGAGTCACTAGGCTCCTACTACTGGGACGCATTCGGCCTGTCGTGCATAGCGTTGCGTATCGGCGGGGTTCACGACATCGATAGTCCCGAGGGCATGGGGCCGCTCGGCCGTTCGCTTTACCTTAGCCACAACGACGCTGCTCACCTCGTAGACTGCGCCATTGCAGCGCCAGCGTCGGTCGGTTTCGCGGTAGTCTACGGCGTCTCGAACAACACACTTCGCTTCCACGACATTGAAACGGCAGCCGAACTCATCGGCTACCATCCACAAGACAACGCCGGCACATAGCGAAACTCCGTAGGCCACGCACATCCCACAACCCAAGTACCGCCCAAGGAGGCAAATCGATGGACGTCGAGGACAGGGCTAATTTCAAAGTAGTTATGGTCGCCCTGGACCCGCAAGCGGGTGAGTATGGAATTCCGGGCTGGGTGGAAGACGCATTTCGGGCAGAAAATATCGACTTTGTGTATGAGGAGTGTGCCACGAAGGGAGACATGGCCCGCGTGGCGAGTGATGCGGATTTGGTATGGATCCTCGGCGGCAGCAAGATCGTCAACGCCGAGACTCTACCGCTCCTTAAGAGGTGCGGCGCAGTAATTCGCACAGGCAGCGGCACCGACAACATCGACGTGGAGGCCGCGACGCGCCAGCGCATCGTCGTGACGAACACGCCGGGCGCCCACGACGATGAGGTCTCGGAGCACGCGATCGCGCTCTTGCTCTCTCTGGTGCGAGTCATCCCTTTGAAAGATCGCGAATTGAGGCAGGGGATATGGGAAAGAGCCCCACTGCCGAACCACCACGTATTCGGCCAGACGCTCGGGCTCGTCGGATTCGGGCGCATAGCCCAACTCGTTGCCCGCAAGATGAGTGGCTTCGAGATGACCGTACTCTGCAACGACCCCTACGTCACCGACGAGGCCATGTCTGCGAAAGGGGTGCAACATGCCAGCCTGGATGAAATATGGACCAGGTCGGATTTTGTGTCCCTCCACTGCCCATTGACCACAGCAACCAAGGGCCTGGTCGGGGAGCGAGAGCTGCGGATGATGAAGCCAGAGGCGTTGCTGATCAACACTTCCAGGGGACCGGTGGTTCAGGAGTCCGCGCTGATACAAGCGTTACGAGAAGGATGGATCGCCGGGGCAGGGCTGGATGTCTTCGAAGAGGAACCGCCGCTGACAGACAATCTATTGCTGAAGATGGACAACGTTGTTTGCACGCCCCACACGGCCGGACACTCCGATCTGACCCAGGAAAAACAATGGCGACTGTCAGTCGAAAGCGCGATCGCATTCTCCAACGGCCACTGGCCAGAGTCGTACGTCAACCCTGATGTACAGCCTCGGTGGAAGCTGAGATGAAAGCACGCGTGGAGCCATCTACTTCTCGAACTCCCTTGGCTCCAGGGACCGAATGAACAGCCAGATGGCTTACAGTTCGTCGTCGTCGAGCAGCTTGAAACGATTCCAGGGCATAAGTTCGGAGTCTAGCTACTTCCCGTAGGTGGGTTGCGCCGGTCTGCAGGGTTTGAACGAAATTTCTTTCTGACTATGATTGCCCCAGAGTCGTCAGATTCGCCGACTTGGGCGCGGATGAAGGCTCTCCGGGGACCGATCCGACCGATAGATGCTCACCATGAAAGCCGGCGCACACCGAAGCCAGGTCTCCACATACTCCTTAATAATCCCTGGCGCAGGCGGCACAGGACGGGGCGCATCGTGGTTGATGATCTGCGCGGGCAGGAGTTCATTCTCGACCAGCACAAGGAACGTCCCATGGGCTGTCCATCACCAGCACGATCCGAATCCCGACCAGAACTATGCGTCGGGTGGTGCTTCGACGAATGCTTTGTCCTTGCCGTAGATCTGGATCCGGCACCGCCTGGTCTCCGCGACGTAGATGCGGTCCTCGCCGTCTATCGCAATGCCAATCGGACGGTCGAACCTGCCTATCAGCGCTCCCGAGTCGATACGGGCATCCGCCTTCCGGGCGTCGTCTGTTAGCGTGAACGCGTCCTTGACGTTCCTGTCGTAGGGATCTGTCGCGTTTCCGTGGAGCGCGCCGATGATTTCGCCATCAGGCTCGTAGATCTGCACCCGCTTGTTGCCCCAATCGGTGACGTAGACGTCGCCATCGCTGTCCACCGCCACGTCAGATGGATGCTTTAGATCGCCCCCCGAATCGCGGTGAGATCCGAAGGTCATGACGTACTCGCCGTCTGGAGTGAATTTTTGGACACGATGATTGCCCCAGTCAGCAACATATACGAAATCATCCTTGTCCACGCAAATGCCCCAGGGGCGATCGAACTCTCCCTCGCCGACGCCCCTGGCACCCCAACCAGAAAGGCGGACACCTTCCTTTGTGAATTTCTGCACTCGGTTGTTACGACTGTCCACCACCAGGAGGTCGTCGTGCTGGTCAAAGACAAGCCCTGAAGGGCTATTGAATTGTCCATCGGCTGAGCCCGGCTCACCCCACTTGAACTTGAACTCGCCGTCCGGGTTGAACTCCGGGAACGGACGAAAGGGCCCGTCGGGTGGGAACGCTGCTATGAAATTGTCGTGTTCGTCGGCACAATATACGTCACCGTCCGTCGCCACTGCGATGCCCGCCGTCCAAGTGAATTCGTTGCGAGCGTAGTCACCTATCCTGGTCCCATCCAGGTGCCACTTCCCAATCTTACCCCCATCGCCCAGGGCATCCGGGGAGTTTGTGGGCATACCGCGACTCAGGACGAATATGTGGCCGTCGGGGGCGATCGCAATGGAGCTTGGGTAGCGCACGCCAACCATAACGGAGTCGTTCGCGATGCCGGCCACAAAATGCCACGTGCGACCGGCTCTGGTCAACGTGTACTGCGCCATCTATATCAGCCCTTTGTTACAAAGCCGGGTTGTTCGAAACGCCCATTTACGAGGGGGCCAGAGTCGAGCCCCATCCAGTCCTCCAGCAATGTCGCATAGACCCCGCGAAAGTCTAGCGTCGGCGCGAGGTCGCCGTCGGCCAGTGCCTCAGCCCTCGTCTCCGGATACTCCGAGTACATTCCGCCTTTGACCCTCGGTCCCACGGCAAACGCGACCCCTCCCGATCCATGGTCCGTCCCCTGACCATTCTCCTTGACGCGGCGACCGAACTCAGAGAAAAGCAACATTACGATGTTGTCGGAGGCGCTCTGCTCCTCCATGTCGTTCCAAAAGTCGGCGACGGCCCTGGAGACCTGGGTCCACAGATTCGAATGCATCGGCATCTGGGAGGCATGGGTGTCAAAGCCTCCGTGGGTCGTGTAGAAGAACCTTGCCCCAAGATCGGCGGAGTGGATGTTCGCGACGGTCCGTAGGCTCTGCCCGAGATTGTCGGACCCGTACTCAACGCTCGACTTGTACTGAGGGATCGCCTCCTTCAGGATGTCGGCGCTCTTGAGGGCGTCCCGGCCAGTCTGTCCGAGGTACGACATGACCTCGCCCACGGGGCCGCTTCCGATTGCTGGACTGTACATCTCGCGGAACAGGTCGAGGGTAGAGTCACGCTGTTCCTGATGCTGAGAGTGCGTGTAGAGGCCAAAAGACGCTAGATCGGATACCGAGGCTACCGGAACGCCATCTGCCACCAGCGCTCGAGGCAGTCCGTAC
>JASLXL010000296.1 GCA_030740335.1 SAR202 cluster bacterium
AAGGCGGGATCGCGATTGTCCCAGTGAACCTCTGCAAGGGCGAGGCCGAGATCATAGTCGGTAGGCTCCGGACGATCCTGGGAGGAGACTAGGCGCTCATGTTGGACCTGCTGGTCGAAAACGGACTGGTGATTGACGGTAGTGGCAGCCCTGGCTTCCACGCTGCTGTGGCGATCAAAGACGAACGCGTCACTGTCCACCGTGGCGACGTTGGACACCTCGTAGCTACACGTACCATCGACGCCACCGGCCATGTTGTGTGTCCGGGGTTCATCGATGTGCACTCCCACGCCGGGCTCACGATCCTCGGCGAGCCACACCACGACCCGAAGGTGCGCCAGGGCGTCACCACGGAACTGGTGGGTATCGACGGTATCTCCCACGCGCCGTTCAAGACGCAGGACGAATTACACCGCTATATATGGCTCGACTCCGGCCTCAATGGCTATCCTCCCATGCCCGCCGACTGGCTTACCGTGGCCGACCTCCTTGGGCAATATGACAACAAGGTCGCTGTGAATATCGCGTACATTCTGGGCAACTCTCCGGTGCGCATCTGGGGTGTCGGCTGGAACGACCGTCCGGCAACCCCTGCAGAGATCGCCAACATGCAGTCGGTAGTTAAGGAGGCCATGGAGGAAGGCGCATGGGGGCTGTCAACGGGCCTGGATTATGAGCCCGGCGCATACGCCGACACCGAGGAGCTAATAGCCCTCTCTGAGACGGTCGCACATCTCGGAGGCTTCTACCACACCCACACCAGGTCTGATCTGAAGGTCCGCAGCGTAATGGCGCCATGGGAGGAGGCGGTTGACATAGGCAGGCGGTCCGGTTCCCCGGTGCACCTGACCCACTACCGCCAGAGCTTCCAGGGCGACGGCAGCCACCTAGACTACATCAGCCTGGTGGAGGACGCGCGTGCCGAGGGACTGGACGTCACTTTCGACTGCTATACCTACCCGTATTCAGGTACTCACATGGTCATCGGGTTCCCCGGCTGGTCGAAGGACGGAGGCCCCGAGCGGTTGATGGCAGCGCTGAAGGATCAGTCTGACAGGGCGCGTCTGAAGAAGCAGATGCCGCTCGGGAAACTGGAGAACTCCTGGCTTCACAATTTTACAAAGCCACAGAACGTGGCATATGACGGTCTCCTCTTGACCGACATCGCTAAGATGAGGGACCAGGACCCATGGGACACGTTATTCGACCTGCTGATAGAGGAGAACCTGGGAATTTCCCAGGTGGGCCTAGGCACCAACGCCCACACGCTTCAAGCCTTCGTATCCCACCCATACGGCATGATCGCTAGTGACGCGATACTATTTGGCGAGTACCCAAACCCGCGCACCTATGGCTGCTTCCCACTGGTTTTGGCCGAGTTCGTGCGAGCCGAAAAACACCTGCAGCTACCCGAGGCGATTCGCAAGATGACATCGTTCCCGGCACAGCGCCTCGGCCTGCCAGATCGCGGCCTACTTCGCGACGGCTTTAAGGCAGACGTGGTCATATTTGACCCGGCCACCGTTCGAACCGACGCAACCCGAGAAGACCCAAAGCACTACCCTGTGGGCATCAACTACGTCATTGTCAACGGGAAGGTCGTCATCGACCATGACGAGAACACAGGCGCCCTACCCGGTCGCGCTCTCCGCCGGGGGCACGTTTCGACGTAAGACTTCACCGCGGGAATGAGTCGGATACCTTTGCGGCTGACACGACCCTGCTATTCGACCGGGTGTCTCAAGAGGGCGGGTCACAGACCCGCCGCTACGTGTTTTGCTGTGCATGTTAGGACGGGTCCGTGATTCACCTCTCTTTCGGGTGTGCAGAGGGGTAGTCCTTCTGGCAGGTGTGTGAGGATGCCCCTCACATCAACAACTGATCTTCTAATTCTTGTTTCTTGGCGATGTGGGGCAGCAGAGCATCTCCACCTACCGGCGTTTCTAGGCCAGGCTAGCGCCTCGGAATGGCCTCGAAGCCTTAGCATCGCCCACACTCCAACCACAGATCCCGCGAGCGGCGGCCAAAGGCCAGCGACCATCGCTAATTGTTCAGGGAAAGTGGTACCAATTGCACCGAGAACAGGGTCAGCTGGAATCCGGTTGCCCTCTGCATCGTAAGGTCGGTACCGACGTATTCGAGTGGGCTCCGCTCTGGGACATTGTGGGCCGTTGGACCAGATGGTAAGCTACGCGGAACCTAGGCGGCCAAAAACCGCCGCCATCCTACGGTCAGAGTAATGAGGAGGGCGAGCCAGATGCTTGGAGCCGACGTTGTTGCAGAGATATTGAAGCGCGAGGGCATCGAGTGGATGTCTGTGTTCCCGGCACAAGAGTTGATTGACGCGGTCGCAAAGGCTGACATCCGTCCTGTCCTGTGCCGCCAGGAACGGGTAGGCATGGCCATAGCCGATGGGTTCAGCCGCACCACCAACGGAAAACGACTCGGTGTATTCGCAATGCAGCGAGGGCCAGGCTCCGAGAACGCGTTCCCTGGCGCGGCACAGGCATTCTCCGACAACGTCCCTATCCTGCTGCTACCTGGAGGCTCAGATACGACGCGTGAATTCATCAGCCCGGAGTTCGACTCGGTTGAGAACTACCGCAACGTTGTGAAGTGGGGTGCACGCACAAACTATATCGAACGCATTCCCGAGCTGATGCGACGGGCCTTCTACCAGCTCCGCACGGGCAAAGGCGGCCCGGTGCTAATCGAACTGCCAAAAGACATTCTGACCGCAGAGTTCAGCGGAGAGATAGAATACTCCCCCGTTGAGGGCAACCGGTACGGTCCGGATGCCTCCGATACCACTAAGATTGCGAAGCTACTACTCCAGGCCGATATTCCGGTGATCCAGGCCGGGCAGGGCTGCCTGTACGCCGAGGCCTGGGACGAGTTGCAAGAGTTGGCCGAACTCCTTCAGGCGCCGGTCATGACCACGCTGCCCGGCAAAAGCGCCTTCCCCGAAAATCACCCCCTGTCACTCGGCGCGTCCGCCGTCTCCACTACGCGTCAAATAGCGCACTTCCTGGGCAAGGCCGACCTCATTTTCGCTATCGGCAGCAGTCTAACTCGGACCAACTACGGCAGGGAGCTGCCCGACGGGCCGACCCTAATCCACTCCACCAACGACTTTGCCGACATTCACAAGGACTACCGCTCCGACCACGCCATAATCGGAGACGCGAAGCTTGTGTTGGAAGGAGTTATCGATGAGATCAAGGCTGCCACAAAGGGCCGCGGCCACCGTGACACCCGCGACGTAGGCCCCGAGGTACAGGCGGTAAAAACACAGTGGCTCAACGAGTGGATGCCACAGCTCACATCGGACGAGGAACCCATCAACCAGTACCGCATCATCTGGGATCTGATGCACGCCGTCGACCGGCCAAACACCATCGTTACCCACGACGCCGGGAGTCCGCGCGACCAGATCGTGCCCTTCTGGGAGTCCGTTGCGCCACGAGGCTACATGGGTTGGGGTAAGTCTACCCAGCTTGGCTACGGGTTGGGGATTACGATGGGCGCCAAATTGGCCGAGCCGGACAAGCTCTGCATCAACATGATGGGTGACGCCGCAATCGGCATGGTCGGTATGGACATCGAGACTGCGGTGCGCAACAAGATCGGCATCCTGACCATCGTCTTCAACAACGGTGTCATGGCCATCGAGCGCGGACACATGCCCTACGCCATCGATAAATACGACGCGATGGACCAGGGTGGAGATTACGCTAAAGTCGCCCAGGCCCTGGGCTCGTGGGGCAAACGCGTGGAAAAGATCGACGACTTCCTACCGTCGCTCCAGGAGGCCATCGAGGTCACCGAATCCGGGAGCCCTGCCCTCCTCGACTGTATCGTCAAGGAAGGCTACGACTTCTCCAAGTACTCGTAAGAGCGCTCACTACCGCAGAGGTCGCGGGGACTGCAGAGTAAGGATTTGTTTTGGAACAATCCGACGCCGCGCCGTCTGCGGTGTGACTTTTACCCCGTAGCGTGCTGTGCAGCCAGACGGCCAAAGACGAGACCCAGGCACAGGCCACCACCATACTTTTCGTTGAATATGCCGCCACCGTCTGCGCCCACGGCATATAGCCCTGGCATAGGGATGTCGCGGCGATCGATCACCTGGGCGTCTGGATTGATTTTCAGGCCACCCAGTGTGAAAGTCACGCCAGGCGTCACCCCCAGGGCATACAACGGCGCCTTTAGCACCGGTTCGGCATGGTCGCGTCGAGGGATGCGCAGGTATTGAGCTCTCCTTGCCGCAACCGCCTCGTTGTACTGCCGCACCGTCTCCAGGACGCCCGGAGCATACACCCCCCAACCCTGCATTATCTCGACTAACTCCTCGATGGTATCCGCCGTGGCGGCCGGGGCGCCCATCGCCTTGGACTCGTAGAACTTGTTGACAACGCGGTCGCCAATCCCTTTCACGATGCCGTGTTGAGAGTACACGTCGTGATCATAGATCATGTACGCCAGCGCCTCCGACTCTAGGGCTGTGGCCTGGGCATTCATCTCGTCTCCCTCCGACTCGTCGGTGAAACGCTCGCCCCGCTGGTTCACTAGGACAGCATGGGTGCTGAAGTACTGGGTAACGGCAACGAAGTCCTCAGGAGGCACAACCGCGGGAGGCGCAGGAAGCAGGTGGCCGTAGAACGAGGCCATGGAGCCAGAGGTCGATGCACCCGCATCGCTGCCAAGCATCAGCCCATCGCCAACGCTCCGAGGATTGGCCCGCCGGATCAGCCGGTCCGCCCACCGTCCAAAGTACCGCGTGAGCATCTCTGAGTTGCCTTGGAAGCCACCCGTCGCCAGGATCGTGGCATCCGCACGAAATGTCGCCAGGCCATCCAGTGTGCGCGCCGTAACTCCCTTGACCTCACCATGCTCGCCGAGAATCAACTTCAAGGCCGACGTGTCGACATGGAGCGTGCCTCCCTCGCTCAGAAATAGATCGCGCATGTGAGCGGCAAACTGGGACGTGCCCGGGTCCATCTCTACGACCCACCGTTCAACTTTGTTGTAGGCCGGGACAGGAATGTTCGTAACAGGGGCCTCGATGCTTTCGAGCCACTCGACGGAGTCAGTGAAATTCTCGACCAGAGCGCGGCACAGATCGGGGTTGCCCCTGGGCACCAACTTGCGTATGCCCTCGTAGGTCTTCGCGCACCAGATCCCGCCGCCAGACATTACCATCGTCCCGCCGACCTGGCTCCCTTTCTCGATCATCGTGACGTCTGCACCGAGTTCCTGGGCTCTGACAGCCGCCACAAGCCCCCCCATGCCGGCACCAACAACCAGGACACTGCTCTTTCTTGTTTGCCTCATAGCCACGTCTCCTAAGCTAGTTATCTGTACCGATTGATGTACACCGGCCAGCGCCTCAGTGTCAATAGCGCCCGCGGCGTCGCGTTGACACACAATCGAGGCAACACTACACTCGCGTTCTACAACCAGCGCCGCTTACCAAAGGGAGGCTCCATGAGCACCGTATTCGACGCCCACGGCCACTTGTTTCCACCACTGGCCGAGGACCGGGGTTTTACGAAGGCTCGGCTCGCAGAGCATCAGTACCACGTGCGGTTTCACCGCCAGGGCATTCGGCGCACCCGCGACGATGCGAGGATCTCCGAACCGCTACTACTGGGCGAAAAGGACGGGATAACATGGTTGCCAGACGTCAATTTTCAAATAGGCCAGTTTGGTCGTGTAGAGTTCACTCACGAGGGCGAAGACTACTACATACAATGGATGTCGCCTGTGCTACAGGACATGTCGTCGCCCCCAGAGCTTGTCGTAAGGCAGATGGACTACGCCGGGGTCGAAAGGGCTGTCATACAACACGACCGCAT
>JASLXL010000297.1 GCA_030740335.1 SAR202 cluster bacterium
CATATACAGCCAATAATTGGTTGTAAGTGGTGGCTAATAGGTTTAGCGCATCGCTAATTTCGGTGGTCGATGGATTCATCATAAAAATTCTCCTCGAGAGTCCATAATAGCCAACAGAGCATATCCGTCAGCAGTTAGTCCATGTTGATCCTGTAGTGGTGGATCCCAATCAGGGTCTTCTTCGCCCCACCAGTCGTTGTCCTGCACCTCATAGGAGCTGACTACTCCGGTCACCAACACCCAGAACACCCCTACGAAAAACAGAGGCGGCCCGACCGTAGCGAGCGGGAGGAGTACGGCCAGCGCCAGCGGTCCGTAGCCGATTCCCTGGGCTCGCAACAGTTCTCGGAACTCGCCACCGCCACGCAGGAATTTGCCACCAAGGATGTGGGTCGAAGCGGACCACATAACCCACCCCAGCAGTGTGGTTATCGCCACCAGCCAGAGCGAAATCAGCCGGTCCAAAAGGGTGTTGGTGTCCAGGTCTGCGACACCCTCTCCCACAACCCCAACCAGACCCAGACCAAACAGCATGGAAGCCATCAAGACGGTCCCGAAGGATTTCAGGATTTCGTCCGGGTCTTCCGCAACTTGCTGGAAGGAATCCCGTCGGAGCATGGCGGCCCTAAGGGCCAATATGATCATGTTTTTCATCGATACCGTTACTCCCGCGAGACAGGGTACAGCCGAGGTAACTTCTAGTAAAGGGCTAGTAGCGACCGTTTTTTTACAGTTGTATAAGCGTGGCTTATGAAGTATAACCGGTCAAGAATGACCAACTTCCACCAGCTCCAAATATTTCACACTGTCGCGGTCCATGGCAGTTTTTCGAAGGCCGCCGTTGCGCTGTCGATCAGCCAACCCGCCGTCTCTATCCAGGTGCGCGACCTCAAAGACGCCGATTGGCAGGTTCCCGAAGTACCAGAGGATTGGCGTGAACTGGAATGGTGCTCCTAGATGCAATCGCAAGGCGCCGGAACCGGTTGATTCTTGGCGAATTACAGGAACTGCTAGCGTGATTTCCCTCGGATCGATTGTGTCGAGCAAAGCATTGATCGTGCGCGGCGACAGCATGCTGCCGAATTTCGCGAAGGGCGATGTGGTCCTGGTGAGCCGAGGCACCCTAAAACATGACGGTCCGGCCCGACGTGACGTGGTAGTGGTCCACGACCCCGGAGGGTCGGGGAAGCTCTATCTAAAGCGCGTCATCGGGCTGCCCGGAGAGCAGGTCGATCTCTCGGATGGCCTCCTCTACATCGATGACGAGCAGACGAGTGAGCCATATCTGGGCGGCCTTCCATCTTCGCTGGGGCTGAGCACGACCAATTGGCTGCTCGGGGAGGGTAAGTACCTGGTCCTAGGCGACAGTCGCTCCCACAGCACCGACAGCCGGAACTTCGGCCCGGTTAGTAAAGATCAGATCGTAGGGAAGGCATGGCTGCGCGTGTGGCCGGTGCGCAAGGGGTTTTGGGTTTAGGGGCTGGGGTTTGGGAAGAGTGACCTGGGCACCAATAGCGCGGTTTGGGTGCCTAAGTAACAAAGACCGAAACTTTTGGTCGCGTGGCGTAGTGCTAGGCTTCGGACCCCATCCCCAATCGGCGCACCCCTATCGTCTCGCGAGACGGGGCAGCTAGGACAACCACTCCGCTATTTCCTTGGAGTGGTAGCTGATGATGAGGTCTGCGCCAGCCCGCTTGATGGCGGTGAGGATCTCGATGGTAGCTCGTTTGCCTTCGACCCACTCGTTCTGCGAAGCGGCCTTGACCATTGCGTACTCACCGCTAACGTTGTAGGCGGCAACGGGCGTCGTGAATGCTTGCTTTGCCCTCGAAATGACGTCCAGGTAGGCCAGCGCCGGCTTCACCATCACGATGTCCGCACCCTCGGCGATGTCCATCTCTATCTCGCGAAGCGCCTCGTTCCCGTTTGGCGGGTCAATTTGATAGCCTTTGCGGTCCCCAAACCCAGGGGTTGAACCGGCGGCGACGCGGAAGGGGCCGTAGAACGCCGAGGCGTACTTAGCAGAGTAGGACATTATCGTGGTGTTAGCGTAGCTCGCACCGTCCAGGGCTGACCGGATCGCAGCCACCTGGCCGTCCATCATCGCCGATGGCGCGACCATGTCTGAGCCAGCCTCAGCCTGGCACAAGGCGGTCCGTGCGAGCAGATCAATCGAGCGATCGTTGTCGACCGCACCGTCGTTGATCACTCCACAGTGGCCGTGGTCGGTGTAGTCGCAAAGACATACATCTGTAATGACCAGTAGCTCAGGCGCAGCCTGCTTAATTACCCTCACTGCCTCCTGGATGATCCCGTTGGCATCGTAGGCTTCGCTGCCTTCGGCATCCTTGCTCCTGGGGATGCCAAAGAGCAGAACCGCCGGTATGCCAAGGTCGACCAAGGAGGCAATCTCAAGGAGCAATCGGTCCAGTGAGAGCTGGTAAATTCCCGGCATCGGTGCAATCTCTTGTTGCACGTTCCGCCCGTGGGTGACGAACAGCGGATACACGAAGTCTCGCGCCGAAAGCCTGGTCTCCTGGACCATTTCTCGGAGCATTGGCACGCCCCTCAACCTGCGCGGACGCATACTTGGAAAACTACTCATCAGCTTCTCCGCGCGTGAGGAGAGTCATTCTTTAGCTGTCTCCTCCGCGTAGTGAGATCGTATGGCCTGGACCAAACCAGGCACGGTGCTGTCTTCGGCCAGTATATCAACCTCTAGCCCCGCCTCTCCAGCCGTTTTCGCTGTGATCGGCCCGATGCACGCGATTAGAGAGTCTCCGAGGCGGTCTGGATCACCATCTATCATCGCCATCAAATTCGTGACCGTCGACGAGCTGGTGAACGTGACGATGTCTACGCCGTCCTGGAGGGCCTGCTCTATTCGATCGCGAACATCCTTGGGGGCGACCGTCGTGTAGGCTGTCACCTGGTGGACCACTGCGCCAGCCGCTTCCAGGCCCAGTAACAGGGCATCGCGGCGAGCCGCAGCCCCTGGCAACAGCACGCGATCACCACTACGTACCGGCAGGGTATCCAGCAGCGACTCGGAGATGGGCTGGCCCGCCACCGCATCCGCGACAATGCCGCGAGAACTTAGCGAGGCGTCAGTCGCGGGTCCAATGACTGCGACGCGGGCGCTTCCGAATGATCTGGCGTCGCGGCCCAGGGCGTCCAGGCGGTCAAAAACGGCGTCGGCCGCGTTTGTGCTCGTGAATATTATCCAGTCATTTTCGCTCAGAGAGGCCACTGCTTCGTCGAGCTTGCCGGTATCCTCTATGGGTTGCACCTCAATGGTCGGAACCTCTATCGGGTACGCGCCCCCTTTGGCGAGCAGTGCGGTGAAGGCACTGGCCTGGGTATGGGTTCTCGTAACGAGCACTCGTTTGCCGAATAGTGGCCTCCGGTCGAACCATCGCAACTGGTCGCGAAGGCGCACGACTTCCCCTATGACGGCTACCATCGGAGAGCTTAGTCCAGTCTCATCGGCTTTGTTCGCGATGTCAGAGAGGTCGCCCACGATTGTGCGTTGCACTGGATGAGTGCCCCACTCGACAAGGGCTACCGGTGTCGTTGGAACTAAGCCGCCACGGACCAACGCCGCTGCTATGGAGCTGAGTCCCTCCCGGCCCATCAAAACGGCCAGTGTGCCGCCAGTACGGGCCATCTGCTCCCAGTCCACCGATCCACCCGGATTGTCCGGGGATTCCGAGCCGGTCACCACAGTGAACGACGTCGCATATCCGCGATTGGTGATCGGAACACCGGCGTAGGCTGGCGCGGCAATGACAGACGAGACCCCAGGCACCACCTCAAACGGGATGCCAGCCTCGGCCAATGTAGCGGCCTCCTCGCCACCGCGGCCAAATACGAAGGGGTCACCCCCTTTCAGTCGAACAACGCTCTTGCCCTTCCTAGCGATTGCGACCAGCAGGTCGTTGATCTCCTCCTGCCGATAGCGATGCGTGCCAGGGACCTTGCCGACATCTATGAGGACGGCATCGGACCTGGCCTGCGAAATCAACTCGTCGGACGCCAAGCGATCAAAAACCACGGCATCAGCCGATTCGAGGCATGCCAGACCTTTTGCGGTAATCAGTCCCGGGTCGCCGGGGCCTGCACCCACCAGATATACGGTTCCAGGCTCAGCCTGGTAATGGTAGATCATCGAGATCGACTCTCAGTTCGGTGTGGTATTGACAGGCCTTATTTCTACCGGCCCGCTTCGACGATCTGACGGGCCCCCTGATCTAGGAGCACCTCGGCCGCGCACGCTCCTGCCGCCGCCGGGTCATCGGCTTCATCCTCGACTTCGATACGATACATCTTGGAACCATCGGGCAGTGCCGCCATAGCGGAAACTCGAAACTTGCTGCTCTTGCTATGAGCATAGGCCGCCACAGGTACCTTGCACCCACCTCCGATGACGTCCACGAACGCCCTCTCGGCGGTGAGGGAATTTCTGCTTGACTCGTGGTCAACGGCAGCGATCATTTCCATGGTATGGGCGTCGTCCCGGCGTACCTGCAGGGCGATGGTCCCCTGCCCCGCCTCCGGAGTGAAGACATGAGGGTCCAGATACTCTGTGACCTCTGACTGCATTCCGAGGCGCAGAAGTCCGGCTGCGGCTAACACTATGCCGTCATAGTCGCTGCCACGGGACTTCTCCAGGCGAGTTCCCACGTTGCCGCGAATAGGCAGTACGTGAAGATCTGGCCTCAGGGCCAGTATCTGCGCTCCTCGTCTGGGGCTCCCGGTACCGATGCGGGCAGAGGCTGGCAGTTCAGCAAGGGTGACTCCCCAGCGGTTTACCAACACGTCACGGGGGTCTTCCCGCTCAAGGACCCCACCGATGGTCAACCCATCAGGGAGGTCTGGCACCAGGTCCTTGGCGGAGTGTACAGCCAGGTCTACCTCGCCACGCAGCAGCGCATCCTCAATGTCCTTTGAGAAAGTACCGCGCCCCAGGCTTTGGAGTGATGACACCTTGTCCCGGTCCCCGCTGGTCGATATGCGGACGATCGTGAAATCATGGGCCGGGAAGCTGGTACGAAGCTTCGATATGACCTCTTCACTCTGAGCGATCGCGAGTGGGCTTTCCCGTGAGCCGACTCTCACGGTACGCGGCGTGGTCATCCCCTGGGCCGGCTCAGGTCGCTGCCAAGGTCGCGTGGGCGCCATCGGAAGGGACCGCGAGATTTTCCCACATCTTGCAGGTGCCCTCCATACAGTCGCACTCGGCGCCCAGCATCAGGCGGGCCATGAGCGTCATCTTGGCCTCTTCATTTCGCCCCTCACGGACCATATCCACGAGATCGTCCTCCATACAGGCTTGCCAGTGGTCAGGCGTGATCTTGATACCCTTCCGGAGAATC
>JASLXL010000298.1 GCA_030740335.1 SAR202 cluster bacterium
CACAGCAACCGTATCTTCCGCATACCCTGTAACGTACATGTGGCTTCCGTCGGGGCTTACATTTTATGTTACGAAATCAGATATAAAATTCCTTATTTTCGTAAATGGACATCCGCGGTAAATTGCTAAAACTGACGAGTCGCGCTCGTGGTGATTCGAATATGAAGTTTGATGCATTATCTCAGTCTGCTCTTGCCTCGTGTTTTTCAATAGGCTAAATTGGTTCATTGGAGAATATCTATAATTCAAAAACCTTGTAGAGGGAGAGCAAAACTTTATGAGACGAGATGAGCTTAAGAAATTAATTCGAGGAGTAATAGTTGCCACTCCCACCCCGTTCGATGATGAATTTGGGTTAGATTATACTCGAATGGGAGAAATGACTGAGTGGTGGGTTGAAAACGGCCTTGTTGAAGGCAGAGCAGTGATTAAGTGTATGTCCCTTATGGGTGAAGGTCCCCAGCTTTCTGAGCATGAATGGCCTCAACTTGTCAGGGCTGTTGTTCTTGCCGCTAATGGCAAGGTACCGGTGATGGGATCAATTCATGCAACCGATACCATAAGATCAATTGACAACGCCTTGAAGGCACAGGACCTGGGAGCAACCGCACTACAAGTTTCTCCACCGCTGTTTAATGACCCTAACCAGGATGATATTTTGAGATATTTTGAGTCTTTGTCTAATGCTATTGATATAGGTATTATGATTTACCATACTCCATGGCACAATCACGGAGAGATAATGCCGGAGACATTCTTAAAGATGGCAGATTTTGAGCAGGTAATGGCAATAAAATGGTGCGAACCCAACAGTTACAAATATGAAGAGATGGAGGCACTGGCACCCCATTTTAATATCCTTGAAAACGGATCTAATCTAAAGGTGTGCTATCAACTAGGAGGGCGTGGATTCCTTGATGAAGAAGCGCCGGCCTACCCGCAACACGACCTTGCGGTCCTTGATTTAATGGAGTCAGGCAGGTTAGACGAAGGCCAAGAGTTGTGGGACTCTGCAACCGGCCCTCTCCAATCTTTCTACAGAAGAATGACGGTTAGGTCAGGTGGACAGGCCAGGTTAAAAAAAGCTGTGATGGAAGCGATGGGTAAGTCGATGGGACCGATGAGGCCACCGTCACTGCCCCACTCAGACGAGGAAATGGAGGAATTACGCGGCATTATCAGGAGTATTGGATGGCCTGTGACTGGATAATCAAGTATTAGAGGAGAGCAAATGTTAACTGACCATGAGGCACATGACTGGTTCAAGGGGGTAACAGTCCCGCTCGCAACTATATTTCACGAGGACGGTTCCCTCGATTTGGAATCTACCACCGCTAACATGAAGTGGCTTGTAGATCAGATGGCACGTCAGGGAAACACCATACTTTTGACAGCGTGATCCGGTGGAGACTTCACTTCGAGGCCTCTCCGACTGCATAGGCCTCGAAGTTCGCGTACGTCGGGGCCCTAGGGTCCTAGACGAGCCGCCAGGGGATCGGCGTCGACGACTACTTCACCACGGCAAACAACGAGACGATGGCGATCGTCCTGATCGAGAACATCGTCACTATCAATAATCTTGACGAGATCCTGAAAGTGGACCATATTGATGTGTTTTTCGTCGCACGCACTGACCTGGCCCAGAGTATGGGTCTCGTGGGCCAGCCAGCCTATCCCGCGGTCGATGCGATTGTGGACCGCGCCATCGAACAGATAGTCGCTGCCGCTCGTGTCCCGGGCACCATCGTCACCAGTGCGACGGTAGCGGAGTATGTCGGAAAAGGTGTCAGATTTCTCAACAACAACTGCACCTCATGGTTGATTTCAGGCACAGAAACTTTTTGCAAATTTTGCCGCGCCCGTCGAGCCATAAGGTAGACCCAAATCTACGAGGAGAATAGTTCGTGAACAAGTACATCCCCAGTCCATCCTGTTGGGTCGCAGATCAGGTCGCGCTTTACGAGGGAAGCGGAGGAGTCGACGGGACGACGTTAAATGGCATGCCGGTCATCATCGTGACTAACCGCGGGCGTAATACCGGTGCTATCCGAAAGACCCCGCTGATGAGGGTGGTGGATGGCGATAACTACGTCCTAGTAGCATCGATGGGTGGAGCACCAAAACACCCGCTTTGGTATCACAATCTAAAGACGGATCCGAGCGTAGAGATCCGTGATGGCGCGGAGATCTACTCAATGGAGGTTCGAGAGGTTGAGGACTTGGCTGAGAAACAGCGACTCTGGAATCTCGCCGTCGAGGCCTACCCTCCCTACCAGGACTACCAGGAAAAGACAAACCGGGTTATTCCGGTCTTCATAGCTACTTCGCGATAAAGTCGAACTGCTCGTAGGCTCCATTGGTTATTGGCACGGGGTCGAGGCCGAGCCAACGGTCGAGGATGGTCGAGTAGGTACTGCGGAAGTCGTTGTTAAAGTGCATGTCGCCCTCAAGCTGCTTATCTTCATCAAGCGAAGGGAATTCTCCATAAAGCCCACCTTTTACCGCGCCGCCTACTATGAAGGCGGTCCCGCCAGATCCATGGTCGGTGCCAGCGCCATTGTCACGAATGCGCCGCCCGAACTCTGAGTACATCAACACGACCGTGTCATCGGCCAAGCCTTGCTCTTCCAGATCGTCCATGAAGTCGCCGATGGCCCCCGAGACATCGTCCCACAACTTCGAGTGTGCGCTCAACTCTCCGGCATGGGTGTCGAAGCTGCCGTGCAGCGTGTAGTAGACCCGGGTTCCCAGATCGGCCGTCATGACCTGTGCGATGGCCTTCATGTTCTGCGCAATCGGGTTGTCGGCATACTCAATGCTGGATGAGTACTGCTGCGGAGCCGACCTGAGGATGTCGGCTCCCTTCAGGGCGTCGGTCCCGGTCTGCCTGATGAACTGCGCGACATTGTCCCTGGACTCGCCTCCGTACATCTTGGAAAACGCCTCCAGTGCGAAGGCTCGCAGTTTTTCGTCTTCGATGTCCGGGAACAGTCCGTAGGTATTGAGATCGCCGACCGATGCTACTGGCACGCCCTTTGCATACAAGGACCTTGGCAGTCCCCGCCCGAAGTTCACACCAGTTAGCACGTTCTCGCTGTTGGGATCCAGATCTCGGATGGCCTGACCGAGCCACCCCTCCTCACCAATCTTCTCGCTCTCAGCCGTGTGCCACACATCCATTGAGCGGAAGTGTGACCTGTTCGGGTTAGGATAGCCGATGCCGTTGACGATAGCGAGTTTGCCGTCATCCCAGAGGCCTTTCATCGCGGCCATACTGGGGTTGAGACCCAGATTATCGTCCAGCGGTAGGACGCGATCATCGGCAATATTCACCTGAGGCCTGAACTGGTAGTAGAGTCCGTTTGTATAAGGGATGACGGTGTTCAGGGCGTCGTTGCCACCGGAGAGTTGTACAACTACTACATTGCGGCTGTACCCATTCCTACCGTTCGTTCCCATTATTCCATCTCCTGTTCCTCGGTCAGCCTGCCGTCTGAAATATCTGGATCCTGTGGCGATTGCTCTCAGTCACGTATAGCTTGCCGGAAGAGTCGAGTTTGACCGACATCGGAGACCAGAACAGCTTTTCAATATGTGATGATTCCTCGTGGGGATCGTCTGGATCGAAATCGATTGCTGGCTCCAGGTTGGCTCGTGACCGGGCGTCGGCCTCCTCACCGTTGATCTTCAGGAAATTCTCTGCCCACTTCGATAAGGTCGCCTCGCCCCTTACTTTAATGACGAAATGGCCCTCCGGGTCGAACACTTGCACTCGCTCATTACCCCAGTCGGCAACATACACGTAGTCGTTGGCGTCGACCGCCACGCTGGCCGGTCGTTGGAGCTGGCCGTCGCCTCTACCTGAGCCGCCAAACGTGGCCAGAGGATCTCCGGCGGGAGAGAAACGATGGATTCGGTCGTTGCCCCAGTCGGCGACATAGACGTCGCCGGAAGACGCCACAGTCAATCCCCACGGCAGATCAAGCTGTTCCGATCCAAACATGAGCAGTTGCTCGCCATCGCTCGCGAACTTTTGGATACGGTTGTTGTGGGTGTCGGAGACATAGACGTTGTCATAGCCATCAATCGCGACGCCGGAGGGACCGTCCATCTCACCTGTCCCGCTGCCACCCGTGCCCCATTTCCACAGAAACTCACCTTCGGAGTCGAACACAGAGACGCGATGGAGGTACTCGTCGGTGACATAGACGCGACCCCGGCTGTCGATAGCTGCACCGGAGGCCCAGACGAACTGACCATCCTCCTCGCCATATGAGCCGAATGTTCCGTAGTACTCGCTGTCGATATCGCACATCGTGACCCGTATGCCTCGGTCGACCGTCTCGAGGGACCGGTTGACGACGTAGAAACGACCGTCCTTGCCGATGGCGGTGTCGCACGGGTAATAGAACCCGCGGCCCTCCATCGCGGAGAGGCCCACGGTCATCGAATACTCAATGAATCCTGTATTCGTGGTAAGAGTCATAAAGAACCTTTTTAACTACGCTCTTTGGAATTCCTCGGTCGCCGCTAATAGCCTCAACACGCCCGCTAACCCTTGAGGTGAGCGGGCGGTTTTCTCAGCATACGACACCAGTACTTCTCTCGACGCGTCGGACACGGAGATGTCGCCCATCTGCTCCAGGCAAAGGTCGACGAGCCGGCTGGATGACAGATGGTCGCCGTTGCCGGACGCGATATTGTCTACCATAGTTCTTACGCCCGGCCTGTCCAGGTCTCCGATCTGCTCCGAAGCGAAGTTGATCCGCTCCACAAGGCTGCCCGTGTCCAGCCAATCCATCCCCTGACGCCAGCCCTCCACGCTCGGGGGATTGTTGAGGTGCTGACCCATGTATAGCATCTGCCTGCCGCGGTCCATGATCTCGCGGCGAGGCCGGTCGAACTCGCCAGTGAGACGTAGTACGCCGACCATGAACTCGGCGGGACTCTTAATCTTTTCATATCGAACGTTCTTGGCCTTGAAGAAGTCGGAGCTGAAGAGCACCCGGAGCATGTATTTTATGTTGTAATCGCCATCGAAATAGGCCTTGGTCAACGTATCGATTGCGTCCTGGTCTCGCGGAGGAGTGTATGGCCACGCGGGAACCGGAGGCTCGTCTGCCACAAAGAAGTGGTACAGGTGCCTCGAGATGAAGCGGGCGGTCGACTCCTGCTCGGCGATGATGTCGACGATGTCCTCGCCGTCGAACCGTCCCTTCTTGCCAAGGAACTCCTTCTTACCGTCGTCGTGGTCGTCAGCCCGGTAGTCGAAGTGCCACGATATCCGGCCGTAGGGCCAATCGGAGTCTCGCTCGGACCGAAGCACCATGTACTCCGTGTTGCCAATCGTCCAGCCCGTGAATGCCCGCGAAGCATCCTTGATGTGGTCTTCGGAGTAGTTGCCGACGCCCATCGAAAAGAGCTCCAGCAACTCCCGGCCGAAATTCTCGTTGATGGCGTCCTTGTGGTTGTCGTAGTTGTCGAGCCAGACGATCATCGCCGGGTCTTTGGCCAGCTCGCTAAGAAGAGTCTTGAAGTTGCTGAGACCGTATCGCCTGAACATCCTGATCTGGTTCGATAGCATCTTCCCGTGGATTACCTTTGGGTAGCCCGTGGCAAAGATGCCGTGCCATAAGAGCGTGATCTTCTCATGAAGTGGCGCCGAGGTGGTGATCATTCGGTAGAGCCAGTTGTCGCCGGATCCCCACGGGCCCATCATGCCAGACTGCTCGTGGTGGAAACGACGGGCCAGGAAATCGCCCATCCAGCGTGGGTCGGTGGGCTCTAGCAGCTCTTCGACCGTTGCGTCGTATCCCTGCGCAGCGTAGGCAGCAAGCTCGTTCTGGGTCGCCCCGAAACCCGCCCGACGCAACAAGTGGGCTATCAACTTCGTATCTTGCTCTTGCATGACACCTCCTCAAGGGGAACTCAGGTGTGCCAAATCATGCCAAAGTCTGATGCTACTCTGGCCAGCATCTGCGGTCAAGCAATCGCCTCGGACAAGGTGGCGTGGGTCCTGAGATCCTCTTCCAACTTGGCTTCGATATCAGGGGTGGGCTCCGGAATAAAGACAACCGTGGGAGTTGCAGCCGGATCGCCACAGGCCATAATCATCGCAAACAGCACGAACCCCAGTACCAGTACAACTGTATGTCTCACCGCAGCGTGAATTTTCGCTTAAATGCATACCACAGTCACAAAGAGGATAATCAATTTATATTAATTCAGGTCGATTCTATTTTAAAACCACCTAACGACAGTTTCCCACGGACAGCATTAGTAAATCCAACAAATGAAAAACCATAACTCACGCAATTTTTCAGACAATCATCTAGGGATGTAGGTTTAGAGGGATCTTTTGACCAGCTTCTGTGCCAAAATTTTTCATCGTTGGCCAAGTGTATTCTTGTAGGACTTGTTGGCCAGGCACCTTCTTCTCTTGCGATCGGTTCACTATTTAGATGCCATCGTGTCATACCGCAGACTACCCAGAAAAAACACTCTGCACCTTCTAGCTCAAGTCCGTCTCCCCTAAGTGATACGATTACTTGTTTGTCGCGAAGATCTACTGGTTTTTCACCCATCCAATTGCGGTAATATATAAGGGGAAGAATAGACACTGGTATTTCGGGAATATCTGGAGTCCAAACGTGGTCGTTAGTCCAGACATATCCCTTACCGTTAATCCCGCCAGTTTTTTGATGAGTAGTTAGAACCATTATCGCCCGTCCTTCTCTTTGAACCACACTTTGGTGGTAATCGTAAGAACTCCATCCTTCTGGTCCTAACTCAAAAGTGTTGTTTATAATCATTGATTTTAACCTCTCGAAGTTATGATCCTGATATTATAGCGATAAGCCTGTCCTATCAACACTTGGGACTAGAGTGTGGCTATGCCGCGAGACAAATGCCCTCCTATGTCGCTGAAAGGCTGCATGTGGCAGGTGGATCCTGCAAGGAGACGGTTCTAGTTGGAGACTCGTCGCGACGTTATTGCCAACACCATAAAATCCCTGAATTTAGGGATCCCCCGACCGCAACCGACTATTCGGGGTGACGCCAACTACGTCATCCTGATGCGCGGGTCGAGGATGCCCAGGAGGATGTCGGACAATAGCGTCCCGATCACGGTTAGGGTCCCCAGCAACATCACGATGGTCGCCGACACGAACAGGTCTTCGGCCAGCAAGGCTCGTAGCAGCAGAGGGCCTTCGGTCGGTAGGCTCATCACCACCGATACGATGACAGAGCCCGACATCAGCACCGGCAGCAGGTATCCTAGGGTGCTGACCAGTGGGTTCAGGGCCAGCCGCACCGGGTACTTGAGGACTAGCTTCCACTCCGGCAGTCCTTTGGCGCGAGCAGTGATGACGTAAGGCTTGTGTAACTCGTCCAGGAGGTTGGCCCTCATGACCCTGATGAGGGCTGCGGTGCCCGCGGTGCCCACGACGAATGCGGCTATCCACAGGTGGGAGACCAGGTCCATCACGCGTGCCCAACTCCAGGACGCCTCGATATATTCGGGCGAAAAGAGTCCGCCTATGCTGTGGTCCGGGAAGTAGACGAAAGTGATCCATAGCAGCCACAGGGCCAGCAGGAAATCAGGCACCGCCAGACCCATGAAGCCTACGAAGGTGATGGCGTAGTCCTCGATCTTGTGCTGCCGCACAGCCGAGTATATGCCGATGGGGATGGACAGTGCCCAGGAGAAAATAGCCGTGGTTGCAGCCAGGATCACCGTCATAAGGAGTCGCTCCACGACGACGTCACGCACGGGCTCTTGGAACTCCAGGGAGAGCCCGAAGTCGCCGTACCGCACTATCTTCCACATCCACTTCGTGTATTGAATGAACATTGACTGATTCAGGCCGTACTGGTTTCGAAGATTCTCTTCGAACGACGTATCGCCGCCGCCGCCCATTTGAAACCTTCCGTACTCACCGCCGCCACCGAACAGCTCCTGGATGTACGTGTCCACATAGTCACCAGGAGGCAGTTGGATGATGACAAAGGAAATCATCGAGAGGGCCCAGATCGTGAGAAGTGCGAGCAGCGAGCGGCGAATTATGAAGGTAAGCATGTAGTGGGTCTCCCGTACTCATGAGTGATGCGGTGTGGTGGTACTGGTGTGACC
Organism: SAR202 cluster bacterium; assembly: GCA_030740335.1. Next base: position 8,135 of record JASLXL010000298.1, read on the forward strand.
GTAGGTGTTGCCTGTTTCTCTTCGATCCTGACTACGACCGTAACTTCTATATCCGGTAGTGGCTGCGTATCGCCTCAGGCCATAACCACCGCAAGTAGCACAAACCCCCAGTACCAGGACAACTGTATGTGCCTTGCCCCTGGGGGCAGTATAGCCTGTCCTATCAACAATAGGGACTAGAGCGCGGCTAGGCCACGAGACAGATGCTCTCTGATGCCGCCTCACGGCTGCATGTGGCAGGTGGATTCTACAAGGAGAAGATTCTAGTTGGAGACTCGTCGTAATGTTATCGGCAGCGTGAAATAATCTCCGAATCAAGGGATGTCCCGACTTCAACCGGGGCTGACACGGTGACCCTGAGGATACCGGAGAGGTGGTCTACGCAAGGTTCCGGGGTAGCCCCTGAGAGGGTCGAGTCGCCCGTGCGTCACTTTTGCCGGGCCATGCCTCAAATGCACCCCACCCAACGCTGGCAAAAAAAGGCTTCTTCCACCACGACGGAAGAGGTCTCGGAATTCGGGTTGCTGTCAAGCGACCATCTCGGGGGCCATCACTACGACGTTCATGCGCCTATCTAAAACATAGCTGGTCGGGGTGACTGGATTCGAACCAGCGACCCCCTGCACCCCATGCAGGTGCGCTACCAAGCTGCGCTACACCCCGACCTGCCAAAATCATAGCATAGGGGCTCAGCACCTACAAGATGAGGGCGAGGGGGTAAGCGTCACTCCGAATGGAGCAGATCTACCACGCCATACAGGTCCGAGATCACGTCGGTCCACGGCAAGGGCTCTGCGTCGCGATCGAGGTGGATGCCCCGGATGACAGCGGACGCTGCGCCCCCGACATCGTCGCTCCAATTATCCCCCACCATCACCGCTTAACGAGAAAGCGGTAAGGACACTTCCTCGCCTCTGGCAGCTGAGGCGTAGGCACCGAGGATCACCTCGGTCATGGAGGCGGCGACTCTAGGGTTCACATCGGGCTCACGTCCATCTTCGATACATCGTACGAAGGCGTCAACGTCCAGCGCCATGGCATTTGGTAGCGGCAGCTGGGTCCAGGTTTGCTTCGGAGGGGCTTCGTAGGCCGGGTGCGAAGGCTCCCACATCCCCATGGGATCATGGGGATCGACGGCGGGCTGAGTAAAGGGCACCTCGTTGTTGTACAGCTCTATCCGAGGGCGGTAGGCATCGAAAGTGAGCGTCCCCTCAGTGCCGACTATGACCACCTTCTGCGGTCCGCCCTTCGGATGGCTCGTCCAGCCAAAACGTCCCCCGGCCAGGGTCGCAGTCACCCCACCTTCCAGTTTGATGGCCATTGCGCCGAAGTCCTCAACACCCACGCTTGCGTGCTCACCAAAGAAGTAGTTGCCCGTGTGGGCATAGACGGACTCAAAACCTCTGCCCGTAATCGTGTGTATGAACCCCAGGCTGTAGATACCGACATCGAACATCTCCCGTTTAGCCTCGATGAAGGTGAATCGGTCGGGGGTCTCACGCTCCTTCCGCACCGTGCCCCTGTTGACTGACCCCGCACGTCCCTTCGCAAAGATGTTCTCGGCATGGACCGCGCGAAGCTCGCCAATCCGCCCATCCGCCACAGCCTGTCGTGCGGCCTGAACCCAGGGCGCCAGGTTCATCGTAAACATCTGGACGCGCACGTTATTTCGTTCATACCCCGCCACGATGAGGTCGAGATCCTCGACGCTGCCCGCGAGAGGCTTGTCCATGTAGACGTGTTTGCCAGCGTCCATGCACTTTGCGGCGACGCCTCCTCGCAGCTCGACCATGGGGGTTGAACTTACGATGTCTACATCGTCTCGTTCCAGCGCCTCGTCAAGATCAGGGATGTACGGCACACCCAGGTCGTCGGCCAGGGCCTGGTACAGGGTGGCGCGGCCCTCGGGGTCACCCTTCTCGCTAGCGACGGCCACCAGGTTGCATCTGGGATGGGCACCGAACACCTCAGCGTGGCTACGTTGGTGTGTCCGCTTCGCGCCGACCAACAGTATTCCGTGTTTTTTCACAGCCATCCTCCGTGTACAAATTGTGAGAAGCGCTCTTGGCCAACTCACCCGCCTTGTGTTTTAAAAAAAGAAAAATGTATATGTGAGGGACACCCTCGCATGCCCGGCAGAAGGACTTCGTCCCTCTTCACTCCCCGTAGAATCCCAACAAGGCCCAAGTCCAAACCGCGGCCTGGGGTGAATTTCCGATTGTTATAGTGGGATGTCGACCAGCAGCCCAAACTCCGATTCCTTCACGCACTGCCCAGCCCAACTAAGCGTGCGCAGCACCCTCGTGGTAGATGGTGCCACGGCTTCCTATGAGCATCAGGTCGATGGCTGGCGCACCGTTTGAACCGGTGGAACTCACCGTGATTAGGGCGGCCTGTCCGGTCTCCCACTTCGCCATCTCCGTCAAATACACACCACTGCCGTCGCCAAGACGGTGCCGCGTGGCGACGGACGATCCAAACCATGCTTCGCCCAGTGCAATCCACTCGTTGATCGCGTCGCCCAGGCGATCCGCGGATACCTGCACAAGGCATCGAAGGAACTGGGGCTGGCCCAACCTCTCCTCTCCTATCGTCTCCTGAACAACCTCGCTCAACGCTGAAAGATCGGCCACAACCATGTCCGGCACCCCCAATGTGAATCGGTTGCTGGAAAGGTAGCACATGGCGACACCCCAGTCTACGACACCAGGCCTAGCATTTCGCCTCACACTAGCTGTCATGCTGAGGAGGCCGCCGACAAGCTATCTGGAACGAGGGCCACACGTGGCAGTTGAGTTAGGACCCCACCTCCCCAGACCCTTCGCATACGCTCAGGGTGACATTGGCTGGGCCTCGTTGCAGTGGCCCCAAAAGACCTAGTCCAATACGGGCACCACCACAGCCCGCCCCTAAGCGTGCGCAGCACCGGCACCCTTGACCGTCCTGAGATGCGTTGCTAGACTCGCGCTAGATTGGGCAAGGAGCAAATTCGTGTCACGTGGCGAGCAAAAAACAGTGCTGATCACCGGTGCCTCGGGCGGGATTGGGATGGCCTCGGCCATCTACCTGGCCGAGAAGGGGTATTCGGTGGTCGCCACGAGCAGGTCCGACGACCGGCTTGCAGCGCTGAAGAGCCTGACCGCTGAGCGTCGGCTGCCAATCTCGACAGTGGTCATGGACATCAACTCCGACGAGGCTGTCAATAGCGTCCTACCAGAGGTCCTTACGGAGCACGGGGGCGTCGACGCCCTTATCAACAACGCCGGCTACAGCCTGTGGGGTCCAGGTGAAAGCCTGTCGATCGGCGAACTGAGGGACGTGTTCGAGACTAATTTCTACGCCGCGTTCCGCATGATGCAGGGAGTATTGCCGGGGATGACTGCACGTGGCAGTGGCACCATCGTCAACGTGACGTCAGTGGAGGGCAGAATTGTCACGCCATTCAACGGGGGTTACGGCGCTACAAAGTTCGCCCTGGAGGGGCTCAGCGAGGCGATGCGACTAGAGCTCTGGCCCCTGGGTGTGCGCGTGGTGGTTATCGAGCCGGGACTATATTCCACCAATCTGTCTGCAAACCAGGTGGTAGCTAAGCGCACCGAGGCTTCAGATTTGCCATACGGCCCGTTACTTGCGCGCTACAGAAAGCACCGGGCGGGCTACGACCGGCTCGCGAAGGAGCCGGCCAAGGTGTCGCGAGTAATTCATCGTGCGATTCGTTCCAGACGGCCACACTTCCGCTACACCGTAGGCGCGGAGGCTACACTGGGAATCCTGGCTTCTCGCTACCTACCTGAGCGGATCTTCCAGACCCTCTTGAGCCGCGCGCTCCTACGTTAGGTTCCAGCCTCGCGCCTCACCAGGTCCATGAATTCGACGCTCTTCATCTCCCGCTCCAACAAGTAGCGCACATAATGACGCAACGCGCGGTCCGTCTCTTCCGCCACGCGGGGCGGCACATTTAACAAGGCAGCGTCATCGAGCCTGGCTCTCGCGTAGAACCGCAGAACCTTGTTTGCGTCCTGGGATAGTGGCATCAGCGCCGCGCCGGTCATCACCTTGCAATCATCACACAGAACGCCGCCGACCTCGCTGCTGTACAGGTAGTCCCCGGGCTCCAGGGTAGCGCGGCACTCCACACAACTGTGCAGCTCCGGGCCAAAGCCCGACTCCCCGAGCAGCCGGACCTCGAAGTAGCGCATGAGCCCGCGACTATCGCCGTTGGTTTCCAGCCAGTCTAGCGCACCAAGCAGGAGCCTATACACCAGGGGTGACGACTGATCCTCGGCAGAGAAGCTCTCAACTAGCTCCGCCAGATACACGGCCTCTGAGACCAGTTGCAGGTTCTCCCTCACCCCTCGGAAACTCCGGACGGTCTCCGCTTCCTTGATGGGGTCCAGGCTGCGTCCGCGGGAAACGGAAATGGCCACATGGGACAGCGGTTCCAGGTGGCCGGCCAGCTTTGATCGAGGCTTCCGGACCCCCCTGGCAACAACCCGTACCTTGCCCAGATCTCGCGTGAAGATACTCAAGACGCGGTCGGCCTCGCCGATAGGCGTTTGCTTCAGCACAACGCCCTGGGTCTTATATGTAGCAGGGAAATTCATGTCAATTTTGGGCTGGAGAGGGATGGACTGCAGAGCGGGTCAATATCCACCCCGGCTAGCTCCCCTTGAGGAACTGATCCAAATAGGTCTAATTCCAGGGCATTACCAGCCCCGCACCCAAAACGCCCCTTGCAGGAGATCAGAAGTCTTGGCGGCCTTCCATGGCTCGGCCCAGGGTTACCTCGTCGGCATACTCCAGGTCACCTCCAACGGGCAGCCCTCTGGCAAGACGTGTGACCTTGACCCCAAGGCCTGAGATGAGCTTGTGGACGTACATGGCCGTCGCCTCGCCTTCCAGGTTCGGATTCGTCGCCAGTACGATCTCCTTGACCTCGTCGCCTTTCAAACGGGCCAACAGCGGTTGTATCCTCAAGTCTTCGGGGCCGATTCCGTTCATAGGTGAAATCACGCCATGAAGCACGTGGAACAGGCCCTTGTAGACGCCGGTGCGCTCGATAGCGAGCACGTCCAGAGCCTCCTCTACGACGCAGATGCGGGACTGGTCTCGCGCCGGGCTATTGCAGAGGTCGCAGGGGTCGGATTCGGTGATGTTGTAGCAGGTGGAGCACAAAATTATGCGATCCTTCACCGCCACGATCGCCTCGGCCAGCGACCGCGCCTCATCCTCCGGCATGCGAACCAGATGGTATGTAAGACGCTGCGCGCTCTTAGGACCGATCCCAGGCAGCTTATGGAACTCCTGGACAAGCCTTCCAACGGGCTCGGCAGCAGAGTAAGAAGAGTAGGTCATGGAGAAGGTTGCTTGCCCCTACATCAGTCCTGGAATCTTGAGGCCGCCGGTGAGGGCGCTCATGCGGGACGAGGCCATCTCCTGGGCCTTGTCGATGCCGTCGTTGACCGCAGTGAGTACGAGGTCCTGAAGCATCTCGACATCATCCGAGGACACCGCCTCCGGGTCGATGATAAGCGACTCCAGAGTTAACTTGCCACTTACCACTACTTTGACCGCGCCTCCGCCCGACGTGGCCTCGACGGTGGCACTCTCAAGCTCCTCCTGCATCTTCGCCATGTTCTTCTGGAGCTGCTGGGCCTGTTTGATCATCTTTTTGTTCATCATGGGAATCCTCCTCACGCTCGCTGACGAACTTGGCGCCCATCGACTGGGCTGCACGGACGAGATGGCTGCGACGCGCAGGCGTCTGTCGTGGACCATTAGACTGGCCGCCCGCGGCAACAACCTTTATATCGTACTTGCCTCCCAGCACTTTCGCCACCGCCTCCTCGACCGTACCCCTGGAGCCGTGATCCTGGAGCTCCTCCTCAATCCGCTCCATATGCGAGGAATGGGAGTACTTGAGCGTAAACGTGCCTTCCCCTTGTATTCGCTCCGTAGCCATCCGAAGCAGCGCCCCCAGGTCAAACCGCCTGCCCTTACGACCTCGCAGTAATCTGAGGATCTCGTCCCACTGCCGGTCCGGGCCCGACTTCGGCGGAGGTGAGGGTTCGGAGACTGGGGCGGGCGCCGGAGGCCGTGTTGCCGGGGCGGGTGGCGGGGGCGGTGTTACCGGGGCGGGTGGCGCGCTCCGAGTGGGGGGTGTGGGCATGGCCGTAGGATAGGCCGCAGGTACCTGTGGCGGCGGCCCCGCCATGGCGGGGCCAGGCGCCGGAGTGGCGACCTTAGGTGCCTCCTTCGCCAACGTCGACTCGACCATCGCCAACTCCAATGGAAGCGGAGACGAGCTGTCACGTCTCACATCCACGTCAGCGAAGGTCCTAATCACGAACACGAGGTGACCGAGCGCAGCCCTGCCGGCAATGGCCTCCATGTCCATCTTCACTTCGTCTGAGAATCCCATAGAGGTTGGAGCCCCAGCCTTGATCAGCAGCAGGCCCCGCAGATACTCCATGACCCCAAGATGGAACAGGCGGAGATCTACACCCCCACCCGCAACTTCGTTGATGACTGTTAGCCCCTCTTTGGCCGACCGATCGACTAGGTGACCGACCAGTTCCAGCGCCCTTTCGTCGCTCCCCAATTCGAGGAGGTCGCCCACCTGCGTTTCGCTCAGGGGCGAGCCGTAGGAAACCAGCGCTCGCTCGAGCAGGTTCTGGGCGTCGCGTAGGCTGCCGGATGCGGCTCTTGCGATGAGCGTCAGGGCTCCCTGCGAC
>JASLXL010000299.1 GCA_030740335.1 SAR202 cluster bacterium
GTGGTACTCAAACCCTGTTCTCTTCAGGCAAGCGATTCTAAGGTCACAGTCGTTCCAGACGCAGCATCAACAGACACCATAGCGGCGGCAGATTTGGTTGAGGAGTTTAGTGCTAATGTCGTTGCAGCTTCACTGAAATACGACGGCAAAGACCTAGTCGTGGAAGGGGTAGTTACAGCAGTAGACTATGACTGGGAAGGTAAACCCTATGTCGCTCTCGGAAGTGGAGACTGGGTCGAGATAAACACTGTGTCGTGCATGGTGTCCAACGTCTCGGGCGTTGCAGCAATCTCCGTAGGGGACAAAATAGAGGTACAGGGCACGTTCTCCGAATGGGACGGGCTTGACGTGGTACTCAAACCCTGTTCCATCTACCAGAACAGGTAATTTGACTTGAGAGCAGCGAACCTGTTTTTCACCTAATAGGTACCATTTAGAGGTCCGAATAACCGTGCAGAATTGAGATACCCCCCGTACCTCACAACATTCCTATAAGCCTTAATAGCATCCTAGCTATTCACCGGCTGACTTCCCAGCCCTAGTTACTACCATCCTCGAAAGCCCCTGGTCCCCTTCCCCTCGACTATACTGTCCCCAGAGGCATGGTCGTAGACTGGGATACGAATGGACTGACTAGTTAGTCACAGTTGCCAAACAACCAGGGGAGCCAAACCGGAGCTAGCGGACTTAGCCCACCACCAACTACAGGTTTCCTTCCCATTGCTACCACACATATTGGATAGTTGGCCCAGAGTGATCGATGAATTGCCATACGATCTGAAGGTCATCAAGTATTTGATAGTAAATAAGCAATCTTGAAGTCTAGAAATGATATTACATATTCCGGAAACTAGTGGTTGGCACTGCCATCAACTGCGGTGTGACATTCACTCGTCGGGGTTCTCACTAAGACACTGAACGGTCTCCGACTCTGCGAGTGATCTGATCTCGTAGGCTCTGGGAGGAGATGAGGGCATGACGAACTCTGCCAAGACACGACGCATACTCATCAATGACGATGGCTGGATCATGAGCGAAGCCGAGCCTCCTCTGACTGCCGACGACCTGAGGAAGAGAATGGTCGACACCTATCAAGGCTCACCCGTCGGGGCCCTACTCTGGTGCGTCGGGAATCGCGAGGTCTATAGCTATGAAACCAAGGCCGGCGAGATGTTCGGACAGGATTTCGAGGTGCTCGAGAACGCCACTGATCGAAAGCATGCCGAGAACGTCAAGCGACTGATTGACGAGTGCGGAGGGCCGCTGACGGCTATGGTCGATCTCTGCCACAAGGCGGGCATCGACATATTCCCTTCAGTCAGGATGAACAGCCATTACGAGGCTGATTCCAGCGCGCCTAATGCAGGGCGCTTTCGAAATGAACATCCCGAGGTTCTGATCGGTCGGCCTGATGAGGTGTTTCTGGAAGGCAGCATGCGGTGGGGTATTCGGACTGGGCTTGACTACACTCATCAAGCGGTTAGGGCCCACATGGCCGCGATCATCAATGAACTTTTCGAGAGCTTCGACGTCGATGGGGTGGAGTTGGACTTCATGCGCCATCCGACCTTCTTCAAGATCGAAGACGCATATGCGAACCGTTACCTGATGACCGATCTCGTGAGGCGCGTGCGCCGACGGATGGACGAGGTGAGCAGCGCGACCGGCCGGAGCATCGATCTGGCGGTGCGAGTCCCTCCTACACTGGCGGACTCGGCACGTATCGGCCTCGACGTGAAGCAGTGGATGGCCGAAGGCCTGGTGGATATGGTCATCGCCGGTGGCGGTTTCATTCCCTTCGAGACCCCAGTCGACGAGTTCGTCAGGGCTGCGGAAGGTACGGACTGTCAGATCTACGGCGCCATAGAGTATCTGAGACCTGCCGTGGACGACGAGGTCATCCGGGCCATAGCTGCCAACCATTGGGATGCCGGCGCCTCGGGTATCTACCTATTCAACTACTTTGGGAAGTCGGCCGAGTGGAAGAAACGCGCTTTGAGTGAGATTGCGGACCAATCTGCTCTTCGACGCCTAGACAAGCGTTTTCAGATGGACAACACCCGCTTTCGCTGGGACTACACGATGGACGTTTCATCGAGGGACCTACATGACTACGCCTTTGAGAACTCCGTTCCACCGTGCCAGTTGCCCGTGGCCCTGCCTGACACGCTGACCGGACATGGAGCGAGGCTTCGGCTGTATATCGCTGACGATGTGGAATCTGCCAGCGACGAGGGCGAGCTGGCGCAATGCAGGCTGACCCTGAGTTTCGACAACTACAGGGGCGAGGACGAAATTGAAGTTCTACTCAACGGAGAGGTTCTTCCTTCAAGCTCATCCACCAGGACCTTTGGAATGTGGAGCCATCTTGAGTGGACAGGGTTCCCGACGCGTCTGGCACAAGTCGAACACGACGGCGGCCGCCTTGTATTCGACTTGGCATGTCCACCTTTAAGGTACGGGAGTAACGAGCTTGAAGTTTGTCTCGTTCGTCGCACCGTTAGCCAGCCCGAACACGTGGTCATGGTTGATGTCGAGGTGTCGCTGCAGTACGGCCGACCATAAAGGGTCCCGAAGCCGTGTTGGGAGAGCATTGTGTCATGATGCCAGGATTCCCAAACGTCATGACATTCCTATTGTGTGAAAAGCATATATACTCACGCGGTAATGCCTACAGTTGAGGAGCGAACGTGACGGAAAAAAAGACTGAACGCAAAAAGATGACCCTGCCCGATATTCAGGCGATGAAGCAGGATGGTCGCAAGATCACAATGTTGAGCATCCCGGACTATCCTATGGCCCTTCTAGCTGATCGGGCCGGATTGGACACTATTCTTGTCGGAGATTCGCTGGCGATGACCGTATTGGGCTATGAAACTACGGTCCCCATCACCTTAGATGAGATGCTCCACCACACTAAAGCCGTGACGCGCGCAGCCAGATACGCTTTTGTTGTCGGTGACATGCCCTTCATGTCAAACAACACGTCTGAGCGCGACGCCATTATCAACGCTGGGCGCTTTATGCAAGAAGGCGGCACCGACGCGGTGAAAGTAGAGGGCGGAGTCAACGCGGCGCACATCGTCAAGGCGATCGTTGGGGCCGGTATTCCGGTCATGGGCCATATCGGCCTGACCCCTCAGCACGTCTCCCTCCTTGGGGGGTACAAGGCGCAGGGACGGGATGCGCAGACGGCCCTGCGAGTCATCGAGGATGCGTTGGCGATCGAGAAGGCCGGGGCGTTTGCCATAATCTTGGAATGCGTGCCAGGCCGGATCTCGAAAATCGTTACTGAACGTCTGCGGATTCCGACCATCAGCTACGGAGCCGGCGTGTATTGTGATGGGCAGGGGCTCGTCGCCCACGATATCCTCGGCATATTCGACCGCTTCACTCCAAGGTTTGTAAAGAAGTACGCGGATCTGGGCGAACAGATATTGGGGGCCTTCGAGGCCTATGTCGGGGACGTTGTAAGTGGGGAGTTTCCAACAGACGAGCACTCGTTTCATATCAATGAGGACGAGCTGGAGAAGGTCATCGAACAGGGAAGAGCTAGCTCCTCCTCATAGTTCAGGTCCGGCAGAAGGTCACGGAATGTTCGAGGAATTCGACGAAGTACAAATCGAGAGATCGGGCACCACTATCAACCTCGTCCACGGTGGAGATGGGTCGCCATAGCATTCTCGCTATCCACCTGCTAGCCCAGTCGCCTTATCTAGAGCCGCCACGATCATCCCTTCCTAGCTCCGTAGGCTATACTGCCCCCAGAGGCAGGGTTATTCGATCTGGAATGAGACATACGACTGTACTGACACTGGGGTTCGTGCTGGTTGCGGCGGTGATGGCTTGTGGCGATACGCATCCACTACCGGATATCGATGTTACGATGCGGCCGGCAACCCATTCCTGAAAAGTGGGCTGGGGCGGCTCTGCCATGTTGTGCTGTACACCTAGAAATCGTTCCAACCGTTCGCACATTACTTGAACTCAACTACGGTTCAGCTACAACGCTAGGGTTCGAATGTGGGTTCGAGGGTTTGAGCCCCTCCTCATTGCCCCTCCACTATACTGCCCTCAGAGGCAGTTTATGCGGGGTGGGTGGAATTACCTTCTAGCTTATAGTTGCCATCCTCGCCATCCGTACTGATGTCGCCGCTTAGTGTCCCTAGTGGTAGATTCTCTCGAAAAGAGTACTCAAGGAGTTGGTTGTGGAATCTATCTTGATAGCTGCTGTAACCATGTTGTTGATTTGCACAATCAGTCTTCCCCTGCATGTATTTATTCGAAAACTATCTTTCATAGACACAATAACTGACCTAAGATTCTGGGCATCAACCTTATCGATATCAATTCTGGTAGCATTTTTAGTTGGC
>JASLXL010000300.1 GCA_030740335.1 SAR202 cluster bacterium
GTCGCCGGTTCGAATCCGGTCTCCCGCTCCAACCGCATTATACAGGCGTGCAGAGCCGATTCATCCTTAACGGTGGGTTGACTGCAGCGCATCACGACAAGAATTTTCGGGCGGGCCGCAAAGTTATGATGCATCGCCACCGTGGATGTTCGAATGGGAAATATCAATAGAGCTACCACAATAGACGTTGAAGTAACGGCCAAGAAGAACGAATTCGGCCATCGTTCCTGTTGCACGGACAATATGGTCGGTCGCGATTGTCACGGACTTTAGGTACCGATGCTGTTTAGGTTAGCCTCCTCTTTTCAGCATAGTTCAGCCCCATCGGTTAGGTCTGGTAGTGGATCGCGACCTTGCGTATGGCATAGATGATGTCACCGACGTCATCCTCTGTGTAGGTCGGGCGCACCTGGAAAAATATGCGCCGGCGGGCTATGTCCTCGGCGACAGGGAGGGAGACCTTCTTGTAGTCGTAAGGCCGGTTCCTGCCAATATCCAGTGGCGTGTGGCTGCGGCCGTAAAGGTGAGGTTCGGAGAGGAAAGGGTTGTTGTTCATCAGGGCAGCGCGGCCGTTCACCCCTCGCGGGCCGAGGAAATCGGACAGACCCTCTGCGACCAGCGCATCAACGAATTCCTGGGCCGAGCAAGTAAACGCCCCCTCACTCAGCGTCGCACCCCAAACCCAGTACGTCGATCGGTCGTCCGGTCTCACCGGCTGGGGAACGATCCCCTCGACGTCGGCGATGCCGGCATTGATGTTCTTGGCGGCACGAACCTTGTTTTCGACGTAGTCTTCGAGCTTGCTGAGTTGCGACAGGAGAACGGCTGCCGTGAGGTCGCTCATGCGGTAGTTGGGAGCAAGGAAGTAGTGCTGGTAAGGACGGTCCTCCCACGGCCCCTTGGCTCGTGGAAGAGCCACGTCTGAGAAGATCACCGCCCTCTCCCACAACGACTCGTTATCTGTCACGACGGCCCCGCCGACCCCGCCGGACAGGTGCTTGCCGCCGAAGCTGAAACCGCCAATATCGCCAAGTGTACCGACTATTTGACCTTTGTACTCGGCTAGCGGGGCGTGGCAGCAGTCCTCGACAAGGTAGAGGTCGTGCTTGTCTGCGATGGCCCTCAGGGCGTCCATGTCACAGGGGTTGCCGTAAAGGTGAGTGACCCAGATGGCGCGGGTGCGGGAGGTGATTTTGGCCTCGACGTCCGTTGGGTCGATGTTATAGGTCTCGTCGACGTCGGCGAATATGGGGACGCAGTTCTGGAACAGGAGCCCGATGATGCTGCCACCGGCCGTTATCGGCGTCGTGATGATTTCGTCACCTGGGTCTAGGTCGAGAGCGCCGGCAGCGACGTGCATTGCGGCGGTTCCAGATGTCGCCGTGACGGCATGCTTAACGCCGTGCCGCGCAGCCCACGCGGCCTCGAACTCGCGCACCTTCGGCCCTTTGCCAAGGAAACCAGATCGGATGACCTCGGCGACAGCCTCGACATCATCCTCGCCGAATATATGCTGCGGCCCGTATTCACCCGACCTCACAGGTGTCCCGCCGGCAATCGCTAATTTCTCAGACATCGCGAACTCCCCCTTCGTAAATTCTTGACCAGTCCCAATATCTTGATGGTGTTGAGCCCCAGAATCTTGACCGATATTTCAATGTGGGACCATACCTTCTGTCAAGATAACAGTATCAGGGCTAGGTATGAATCTAAAACATCAAAAGACAAGCCCTATCTTATATCCATCTACCCACCTGGGTCCTGTCAATCACAGGTATCTTAGACCTCCAACAGTGGCAGGCCAAGTCGCACCCCTGACATGGTAAGAATCCCGCACAACCATGCCTCTAAGTGATTGAATTGCCTGCCCATATGATCTTTCCATCCAATCGATAATAGCCAACAGCAGCACCATCTCCGTGGTGCGGTTCAGATGGCCCGTGGCAGCCATGTTTCATAGAATCGCTGCCAGTTGCGGTACATGATGTTCGATACGTCCTTCTCACTGTGCCCTCTTCGCTCGAGGACGCCTATTAGCTTCTGATAGTCGCTGGCCGAGTCGATACCGTGTGGCGCACCGCTCCAACCAACCCCGCCACCGAGGTCAGTGCCTAGGGCTGCATGCAGCGAGTTCCCTGCGAGCTGACATACATAGTCCAAATGATCCGCGACATCTTCCAGGGTCACCTCTTCCCTCGCATAGGTCGGTAGCCGCTCCGGGATATTCTGCCAGTCGATACCGGGCCGGTAAAGCATGAACGCGTCGAGGGACGTACCGATGACACCGCCACGTTCGATGACGCGGTTTAAAAGCTCATCCGGAAATTGCCGCTCTCCGGGCACCAGCGTTCGACAGTTCTGATGGCTCGCCAACACCGGGCCCTGAAAGATGTCCATGGCCTGCCGTACCGATTCATCCGACGTATGAGTGACATCCAGGATCATGCCAAGAGAGTCCATTTCCTGAAGCAGATCCTTGGCCGGCGAAAACAGGCCGCCCTTCGTCCCGGTGGACGTCCCGCGCGAATATGTGCTCACTCCGTAATGGGAGAGACTGACGACTCTGACTCCAACCTCCCACCACTCTCGCACCTGATCAGGCCATAGGATCGGATCTGCTCCTTCTATGCCCAGTATCATTCCGACGGGAAGATTAGAGAAGTCGTCGATATCCGACCATTCTTTCATGTGCGCGGTCAACTGTGCGGTTTCCTTGATGATCCGGGCTTCGCCTCTCGTATCTAGAATCTGATAGTAAGCGGCCTGCCCCCTGGCCATGGCGTAGGCGATATCGCCCGTTCGATAGCCCCACAAGGGGCTGCCCGGGCGGTAAATCCTTCCCGAGAGCTTGGCTACGATTACCGCAACTCCACCCCGCCGGAACTCGGGAAGCGATACGACGGCCTCGGTGTCCGGAACGCCTGGCACCCAGTTACGGCCAGATGCTGGTGCAGTCCGGATCTCGTCCAACGGGAGCGTCAGATCCCGATCGCGCTCCATCGCTCCAATCATGAATGCGCAATCACCGTCGATTATGAGCATAGTGGTCACCTAGATGGTTCGTGTCTCAAGGTTGTCGCGGTGGGCTAGTGGGTGAATAGTGAAGGTGCCATTG
>JASLXL010000301.1 GCA_030740335.1 SAR202 cluster bacterium
GTCCAGTTATGGTGTGGCGAAATGGCTGTTTTCTGTGATCAATTTTCGAAGGGAAGTGACGTGGGTTACCAAAGTTGAGCTCGTGCCGCCAATGCTGATTCTCTCTACCCTCGTAGTAAGGATACTACCAGCCCCATCTAAGGCCTATCCCATTCCCTCTTAGGCTATACTGCCTCCATTGGCACAGCGGCACAGCGAATTGTGATATGAATCGCTCTAGAGGAGCAGGACTACCGTGAGCGTGCTACTCGCAGCCAAGTCAAGATCCACAACCCCTCCCGCCATCAGAAGGAAGCTGAGAACACCGCAGTGGAAGAATACACCCCCGACTATTCATACCTGTTGGACTGATGTCGGGAAAACATCGCAACCATAGAAGTTGAGGGCACGGAGGCGAAGACAGCCGACCAGGAGGTGACCGAAATGCGTCTGGAGAACAAAGTAGCTCTCATGTGCGGCGTCGGGCTTGGGATGGGGAGGGCTTCCGCGCTGCTGTTTGCACAGGAAGGCGCGAAGATCGCGATAACGGCACGCCGCGACGAGCACATAAACGAGATCGCCTCTCGCATTCAGCACCAGGGCGGAGACGCTACCTCGTTGTCTGCGGATGTGTCCGCGAAAGTGGAGGCGGACGCGGTTGTAGAAGCGACCGTCGAGAGATACGGCCGCCTCGACATACTCTACTGTGGGGCAGGGGGCTTCTTCGAACCGGCGCGCGACTTCTCGGATATCGACCAAGCCTACTGGAGGGAGGCCATTGGAAACACCCTCGACAGCCTATACAACCTAGCCCAGGCCGCACGGCCGGTTATGGCCTCCCAGGGCGGCGGCGCGATCGTGGCAATCACCGCCAGCTTCAGCGTGCGGCAGGAAGGCAACCCGGCATATGGAGCGGCGAAAGGTGGGATCATTGGCCTCTCGCAAAACCTGGCGCGGGAGTTCTACGCCGACAACATCCGGGTCAACGCGATAGGCGCCGGCCTCTTTCGGGGAAAGTTGGCGGATGGGCCTTTGAACCCGGCTCAGCCCACCTTGTCCCGTACAGGACACCCCGAGGACATCGCCTACGCGGCTTTGTACCTGGTAAGCGACGAGGCGGGTTGGGTCACCGGGCAGGTGCTAAACGTGGACGGCGGAGTCGACACAGGGAGTCGGCCGCTATGGGAGTTCGAAAAGTGATGGCGCGGGCTGCGAATGCAGACGGCGTTCGACACCTCAACCAATCAAGTGCTGCAATGAGATTGCGTAGCAGACGGGCGGCTAGGCCGTAGTCCCCCTAGGCTATACTGCCCCCAGAGGCAGGGTTATGCTCACAGGCATAAGACATAAGGCTGTGCTGGTACTGGGATTTGTGCTATTGGCGCTGGTGGGCGACTCGGCAGACGGAATCCCTGGGATTCCAAGGTGGGGCGCCAAGGCTAGCGCTCAGATCTTGGGCCGCTACGTCCACATAGAGCGTATTCCAGTGTCGACGAGTCCGAGTGGGTAGAGGCACCGCGCGGAGCTGAGCAAGGGCTCTATCTGAGAGCCTCGAAGTTCACCGCGAAGAAGCGATGCTGTACAAGCGCCTGGCCACTCTGCGCGTGGATGTGCTCTTGCCCGAGTCCCTGGAGGACCTCCATCGGCGCGGGGTACCGAGGCCTGAGTACCATGAGCTCTGTACCGAGTTGGGGTTCGAGCGCCTGATGGAGCTCCCACACCGATGGGTCGATGGGGATCAGCCTACTTGATCGCAAGGAAGGATGGAGTGATTCGTGAGTGATCTGAAGACCGAAAAACAGGCATCCGGCGGGGAGCTGCCCGCCGGTCTCGACGGCCCCCGTGCCTGCGGCAAATACGACCTGGCGGGAGTCCTGGACCTGTGCAACCTCGTGATGAGGATACTGGACACGCCTCCCGGCAAGCCCGCGGGATGGCCGACCATCGGATATGGGTGGCCGCACGTTTACAACCACGGGAACCTAGACAACATCAGGCTGATCGCCGACAAGGGTGAGGTCGTCTCGTCTGTCGGCATCTACTCCGCCGAGGTCCGTACGCCACGCGGGACCATCTCGGTGGGCGGCATCAACTGCTTCATCACCCATCCGGACTACCGGCGCTCCGGCCTCGGAGGAATGGTCCTTACGGACGCCCACGCCAAGATGCGCGCCAACGGGCACCACATCGGCCTGCTCAGCACGCTGATACCCGACTACTACCGTAAGTACGGTTGGGAGCCCGCTGGCCGCCAGCGCACCTTCAAGCTGGACCGGGGCAACATAGCCCACCTGCCGGACCCGGCCGAGCTGGAGGTGACGGAAGAGTGGAGGCCGGCCGTCGACCAGCTCATCGATCTACACGACCGAGAGCCTATGGGAGTGAGTCGGACTCAGCAGATGTTCGAGCTGCTGGCCGAGAGAAAGTTCGAGAGGGTATTCGTGGCCAGGCGCGGTGGCCGCCTCGTGGCCTACGCGGGCATGCGCCAGACGGACATCAGGGAGTACGGCGGCCAGCCGGATAACGTAGCCGCCCTGCTGCGCGCGGTCTTCGCCGAGATCGACGACGCAAGCACTTCGACCTCGACCAGGACCCGCTACCGGCGTCCGACAATCGAGATGACCGTGACTACGCCGGACAGCGTACAGGGCCTCCCTGGGCTGCTGCTCGACCAGGGGGTGCCCAACACGATGGGGTACATGGGGCTGATCGTTCTGCTCGACGCTCCAGGGCTACTGGAGGCGCTGGAGATCCAGGACGTCGAGCTGGAGCGACGTGACTCGGGCTGGCGCGTAGGTCACGGCGGCCGGAGCCTCGACCTGACCGAACACGAGCTGGTGAAGCTAGTCTTCGGGCCTGAGCGGTACCCCGACTTCGCCCCCGACGTGTTCCCCATCGACTTCTATCAGTGGCCCGCCGACCGCGTGTAGCGGCCCGGTGGCGAACCCTTTCCTCTCACAGCGGGGTGGTCATGGACATCAGGCACGGTCAGACGGGGTGGAACCTAACGGCTAGGAGTCCCATGGGGGATTAGGTACAACCGGGGGGTAGTGAGAGAATTACTGAGAGGATGTTACACTTCTAGAAGGCATAGAGGTGATGCAGACCTGTTCGCCTTCAGGTCGGGCGCCAGCGCCAGAACCCTGGGAAAGGGTAGCGCATGGCGGTTCGTCGGGCAATCGATCGGGGCCATCACATGTCCCTCAGGGTGTTTTCCGTAGGCTTGCCGGCTTAAGCGCCGTCGATCCCTGTAACCCACCAGTGACGTTGGTTGACCTTGTAGCCGTCGTAGGCGATGCTCGACTGGATCAGGAGCCGATTCGGCGTCGCCGGGTCGTACTTTCCTATAACCTCGTTGGCCGAGTAGGCATCCGCGCTGCCGCTCATGCTATGTAAGATCGTGCCTTCGTCCCAGTGGATCCCGTCCGAGGATGTGTAGAGCACCAGATTCTTCGGATCCCGGGTACGCTGTCCGCTGCGTCCATGCAAAAAATAGAGATTGCCGATCTTGCGCGACAGCTGCGGGTTGCGGATGGCCTTTGCGAAGTGGGTGGTCTTCACCTCGGACCACGTTCGTCCCTCGTCAGCGCTCGTGACGTACGGCATGTTGTACTCGTCGAGGCCCCCGTCAGTGTCACCATCGGGTTGGTAGGGATAGGAGTAGACGATTATGTTGCCATTGTCGAGCAACCCTGCGGTGACGTAGTAGTAGTCGTGGTCAAATGGCAGAACGCTGCGCTTCTCGAAGGACTCGCCGTTGTCGGTCGAGACATAGAATGAGTGGGGTTCGTCGCACATGGTCGGCGCTCCGCCCATGAATGCCGCAAAGACCTGATCGCCGCTGGCGAACACCGCGTCGAAGGTCAACGATACGTCTTCGACGGTCGCGTTGGGGTCCAGGGGGCGTGGCTCGCTCCATGTTCTGCCATGGTCGTGGCTCAGCAGGCACACGGGCGGCAGCTTCTTGACCCAGTCGGCGCTGGCGAACAGTGAGACAAACGCTATGAGCGTGCCGTCCGGCGCAGTCGTCACCCCGAATACCAGGGCCGAGTACACCTCATCGCCCTCCAACGCGCGTTTTGAAAAATCCAGTTGAACCGCCTCACCCCAGGTTTTGCCGCCGTCGGTGGAGCGACGGTACTCCGACCAGCCGGCCACGCCGTGGCCTTCGTATATCTCGCCAGATACGTTGCTGTAGAAGGACACGATGTCGCCGTTGGCGCACTCGGTCAGGCAGGTGCCGCCGTGGCCGGACCGCTGTTGTGCCTGGTGGTCGACATATAGGATGCCGTCGTTCGGGATATCCGCGGGCAACACGCCGAAATTCCCAGGTGGGTGACTGCTAGCGGTCATTGAGCTCCTCTTCACTAGATGTTGGTGTCATCGGGCCGGATAGTCGATTCGAAAGCATGAACCTACGCCGGGAGACTGCAGATATCGAGGGCCGTCGGAGCCAGCACCCTGGCAACCTGGGACATGTAGCCGGCTTGGATCACCTGCATGGTCGAACTCCTTACAGTCTTGCGTCTACACAAAATCCATCTTGGAGGGGGGGATTATACTAGTCTAGGCATGTCTGAGTGCTGGTGATCAGGCCTACCCAGCACGAATGTGCCTTTGGGGGATATCTCAATACCCCTGGCTGTACTAAGCCCCTGTGGGACTCCTATCGGTCAGTCCCCAGTGTTGTTCCGTTCCATTATCCAAATGGAGCGCGTGCCTGGTATCTCGGTCACCCGCCCCAGATAATCACTGAGATGTCCGATGAAGTTAGGATTAGACGATTCGACCTTGTCCGGCAAGAAACAATAAGAGACGCCTTCATCTGATTCAAAAGACGTATACCCAGTCACTTCGCCCTTCGCCTTCACCTCACCTAGCACGCGCTCAACCTCAGCATCGCTCGTTTGGTAGTCCCAGTCTTCGGGACTCCAGTCGATGGAGCCTATAACATGCACACCACCGCCTGATTGCTTAATGTCGTACTTAGTCACTAATCAACTGTCCTCTGTCGTGTGGGTATATATCCCACCCCGCATGAGCCTGCCTCTGGGGGCAGTATAGCCTAGGGGGCTGCGGAAGGGGACGAGAGCCATGGCAGCTAGGGCTAGTGGGATAGCAGGTGAATAGCGAGGATGCTATTAAGGCTTAAGGTATCTAAGATACTAGGAATATCCCCTACATACCTTAGCTTGCTGCTAAATGGGAAGAGGCCTTGGCGGGCGAATTTGAAGGAACGCTACGAGGAATTTGTAAACACTTTTGTAAACACTAATAACAGCCTGTCTGAAACCCCATCATATTCAAATATTCAGGCTGTTGACCACTTACCAGCTACGAAGAGATGGCGGGAGCGCGAGGGAGTCGAACCCACCGCCCCGACCGAAGGGCCGGGGCCAACGGATTTGGGGGAAACGAAGATGAGTCAGGGAAGTCCCCATAGTGCGACACCAGATATGCTGTTTG
>JASLXL010000302.1 GCA_030740335.1 SAR202 cluster bacterium
GGGGTATGCCCACAGGCTGCTGCCCCTGACCGTGGACGGCGTCGAGGTACCCATGGATAAGGCGCAGTTCTCTCTGGAGGGAGAGGATACGAGTTTCAGCGACGTGTCCAAAGAGAACACCTTCACGCTGGCCATGAACAAGACCATCACCGTCAGCGTCCAGGACTTGACCCTCGATCCGGGGCCCCGCAAGATCGGCATGGGATTCGAGGTCCCGGGCCTCGGCACCCTGAAGTTCGATTTCACCGACATACCGAGGGATGAGTAGCGCTCGCAGGCGGGTGGCGATCACAGGCGCCGCCGGCTACGTCGGACGTGGTCTGGTCGAGCGTCTGGAGCGTGAGGACTCGGTCGAGCGAATCCTGGCCATGGACGTCCGCCCTCCCGGCGGACCGCACGGCCCCAAGGTCGTGTTCCGCATCCACGACGTGACCGCGCCGATGGCTGAGATGCTGGAGGAGAACGGGATCGACGCGGTCGTACACCTGGCGTTCCTCCTCAATCCGAGTCGCGACCGCGCCGCCGCCGAGCGGGTGAATGTGGGCGGAGCCTCCAACGTTCTGGAGGCCTGCCGGCGGGCCGGTGTCCGGCAATTGGTTTACCTGAGCAGCACGACGGTCTACGGTGCGCACGCCGACAATCCACCTCTGCTGTCGGAGGAGTCGCCGGTCAGGCCGGTCAAGGGGTTCCAGTACGGTGAACACAAGGCCCACGTCGAAGAGCTGCTGGCACGGCACCAGGAGCGAAGCCCCGACTTCATCGCCGCCGTCCTGCGTGGATGCCCGGTTATGGGCCCCAACGCCGACAACTTCATCTCGCGGGCGTTCTCACAGCCATTCCTTGTCGGCATCAGGGGCTCGGACCCGCCGATGCAGCTTATCCACGAGGACGACCAGACGGATCTCCTGACCCATTGCCTCCTTCAGAGAGTGTCGGGCGTCTACAACGTGGCCGGGGACGGTGTGATCAGGTGGAGCGCCATGGCCCGGTTGTTCGGAAAGAGGCGGATAAACCTGCCCGCACCGCTTCTGTACGGATTGACGGACCTGACCTGGAGGCTGCGGCTTCAGGGGAACTCACCTGCCTGCGGACTGGACTTCATCAGGTACCCTTTTAACGTCTCCTGCGACAAGATCAAGAGTGAGCTGGGGGTGAGCTTCCGGCACTCGTCCGAGGACGCCTGGATGGCCTTCGTTCAGCGCCAGCGGGAGCGGGCATTCAGAGGGTGAAGCCGGTAATCGTTGAGGAGCGTATACTGCGACATACACAGACAATTCATCCCTGTTTTGTTAACCTACTCTACTTCAAACCCAGGCATAGACTGCTGGGGAGAAACATCTGGCGACAGTGGTTCTGATGTATCATCGATATGGTGAGGGGCTGGCTTCACGGTCGCCCTAAGTGCAGAATCCTTTTCCCCAACTATACGGGTAGCGATATCCCGCACAGTCTGGATAACCCAAAGGCTGGTTTGAGAGCCATCTCGGTAGTCTGCCGGCCCATATGCCTCCACTCTACCCTGCCGTTGCAAATAATAAACTTGCTGGAATTCCTTCTCAGAGTGTGGTTTGAATACAGCAAAAGTGCGCCCTTGAAACTCCTTCAATATAGAGAACACCGGAATGTCACTAGGACCGTCAGCGATATATACCATGTTCTTGAACGGAACCCTCCGTTGGTCCTTCGGGATTGTATCGTTGACATCAACGGGGTATTTATTAGCTCCTTTGTTGATTTCAAATAGTGCCCTAGTTTTGGTAGTATCATCTAGCCAATATCCAACCTGCTGGATTACTCCGGGTTCAGGTAAAAGACTTTTTTGTTCCCCTGACAGATATCTCGGCTCTGCAACGTCCTCGATAAACTCGCATCCCCAGATTCCATCAACATAAGGGTTGATGTCGCTCCCCCGGATCATGCGCGCTAACCCCGTGCTCACGATGTAATGCTCGAGGTTAATACTGTATCGCTGGAATTCAACATTGTTTAGTATCAACTCTTTTAATGTTTGGAAAAACTGAGGCAATCCGTCATAGAACGTTATTTCCTTGCCAAGCTCCCCTAGTTTGGAATTACTTAGATCAGGGAAAATGCCCCGACGCACATAAGATAGTATGTGATTAAGATAAGCAGTCGACTGATTTACACGCGTGTGGCGACCCTGATAATACGTTCCTAAGTTGTTAACCTCCTGCCAAAACTCACGCTCGTCAATGTTGTACGCATCAACAATCGGGCTCTGCATCGAGCCCGCGATAAGAGTATTATCAAAGTCCCAAATAATTGCTATCGTGTTCTGTAAAAATATAGGGACTGTCGTAATATCCTCGTCGTTAATCACGGATAACCTTACTATTATAGCATAATCTGTGCCATTCTAACCATGAAGATCGTGATCGACACCGACCCCGGCACCGAC
>JASLXL010000303.1 GCA_030740335.1 SAR202 cluster bacterium
GAGGCCCCAGAATGACATGTTAAACAAAATATCCATTTTGGCTCCATCTAAGGCATAATGAGTCTATTATGCCCGACTTTGAGATCCACGCAGACTTTAAACCCACTGGCGACCAGCCGAACGCTATTGATGGCCTGGTGAGGGGCGTCGAGAGCGGGCTGAGGCACCAGTCGCTACTGGGCGTCACTGGATCCGGCAAGACCTTCACGATGGCATGCGTCGCCGAAAAACTTCAGCGACCGACGTTGGTAATAGCCCACAACAAGACGCTGGCAGCGCAGCTCGCGACGGAGTTCAGGGAGTTCCTGCCCAACAACGCCGTCGAGTACTTCGTAAGCTATTACGACTACTACCAGCCCGAGGCGTACATCCCGCGAACCGATACCTACATCGAGAAGGACTCGGACGTGAACGAGCAGCTCGACAAGCTGCGCCACTCGGCTACACGGGCGCTGCTCACAAGACGCGATGTGCTGATTGTCGCGTCGGTCTCATGCATATTCGGCCTGGGGTCGCCGGAGGAGTACCAAGGCTTCGTGGCCTACGTGCGCAAACACGAGAAGCGCAACCGCAACATCCTGGTGCGTCAGCTCATCGATATGCAGTACGAGCGCAACGACTTTGACCTGGCCCGTGGTCGTTTTCGCGTGCGCGGCGATACTTTAGAGCTGCTGCCTGCTTATGAGGAGGACATCGCAGTTCGGATCGAATTCTGGGGCGACGAGATCGAACGCATCGTGCAGGTCGACCCCCTGACCGGGGAGATCCTGGGCGAACGCGACGACATCGAGATATACCCGGCCAAACACTTCGTGACCTCCGAGGAGAGGCTGAAGACGGCCATCGTCAGTATCGAGACAGAGCTCCAGGAGGAGCTGGAAAGCCTCAAAGCCCAGGACAAGCTGCTGGAGGCGCAGCGCCTGGAATCTCGGACCAACTACGACCTTGAGATGTTGCAGGAGACCGGCTACTGTTCGGGCGTCGAGAACTACTCGCGACACCTTTCGGGTCGTACCCCAGGCTCTACCCCCTACACGTTGATGGACTACTTCCCGGAGGACTACCTGCTTTTCATCGACGAATCTCACATGACGTTGCCCCAGATCCGGGCGATGTACGGCGGCGACCAGTCGCGCAAGGAGGTGCTGGTCGACTACGGCTTCCGTCTGCCCTCGGCACTGGACAACCGGCCGTTGAGCTTCGGCGAGTTCGAGGAGCGCGCCCGTCAAGTCGTGTACGTCTCCGCTACGCCGGGGCCGTATGAATACGAGCACAGCCAGCAGATGATGGAGCAGGTAATCCGTCCCACTGGCCTCTCCGACCCCGGCATCGAGGTGAAGTCTACCACCGGGCAGATCGACGACCTGCTCTACCAGATACGGGTCCGCACTGGACGCGGCGAACGCTGCCTGGTGACCACGCTGACCAAGCGCATGGCCGAGGAGCTGGCCGACTATCTGCGTGAGGCGGGTATCAGGACCCAGCATCTGCACTCGGAGATCGACACCCTCGAACGCAGCGAGGTGCTCAGGGACCTGCGGTTGGGCGTCTACGAAGTGGTGGTGGGTATTAATCTGCTCCGAGAGGGGCTGGACCTGCCCGAGGTGAGCCTCGTCGCGATTCTGGATGCGGATAAGGAAGGCTACCTGCGCTCGACAACGTCGTTGACGCAGACAATCGGCCGTGCGGCTCGCCACATCGACGGCCAGGTCATCATGTACGCCGACAGGATCACGGACTCGATGCGGCGGGCTATCGACGAGACCGATCGTCGTCGCCACCTCCAGGAGAAGTACAACGCCGAGCACGGTATCACGCCCCAGGGGATCCGCAAGGCGGTCCACGACATCACCGAGCGGGTGATGGAGATCGCCGAGACGAAGACGCCTTACATCACCTCAGGCGATTTGCCGAAGGAGGACATCCTTCGGCTCATCAAAGATCTGGAGCGGCAGATGAAGACGGCGTCCAAGAACCTGGAGTTCGAGAAGGCAGCGCTGCTCCGCGACCAGATCACCGACCTACGTAAGGTAATGGTCGAAGACATCGCCGGGTGAGGTGGCACGGCGACTTTAGGGAAAGACCTTGGGCACAAGAGTAGTCTGGCAAAGACCAAATACCCGTCGACTGGGATATCGTACTCGGTGCATGATCCCGATGATTCGACGGGATCCCCACGGGCCACTTCGACCTAGCGGTTATGAACATGGCCATCTTCTTCGTAATGGCCCTTGATTCGTTCGCCCGAGAAGTCAGCGCGCTGGTGAAATCCGGCGGGTCGTTCGTATTCTCTCTGGACCATCCACTATAGTATCTAGCATACAAGGCCATTGATGCCTATGACGTCGATAGTGTGGGCGACTATGTGGACTATCTAGTCGAACGGGCGACGCAAACGTTCAATGCCTGGTCTAGGCGCGAAGACCAGAACATCCACTTGCAACCTATCGGGTCATATCCCAACGCCTGCGACAGGAACGGGTTGTATATCCAGGAGGTACGGGAGCCGAAGCCGTGACCGGGTCCGCTGCAAACCCTATAAGGACCGGTGTCCCGTACAAGATGGTCATCCTTGCAGTGAGGGTGTTGTAGGGCACGTGGGTATTCCGGACACGTCCCTTTAATGTATAATTTGTCGTCTGCTGAATCATCTGGAAACCGCGTGGAGGAACGCTGATTGGACGCTCTAGGAACCCACTTGCTGCTGGAGCTTGGCAAGTGTGACAAGGCCATTCTTGACGACATCGACTATATACAGGACGCGATGACCAGCGCTGCGGCCGAGGCTGGGGCCACGATCATCGGGAAGTCCTTCCACAAGTTCAACCCACGGGGTGTCACGGGAATTGTGGCCATCTCCGAATCTCACCTTTGCATCCACACGTGGCCGGAGCATGGCTATGCGGCGGCCGACATATTCACCTGCGGCAGGGAATTCAATCCCGAAAAGGCCGCTGAGCTGATTATCGAGCGCCTGCGGTGTTTCTCGCCCACGATCAAGAGGCTGACGCGCGGCCCGGTCCCTGAAGCGACGACGGCCGCGATCTGATGATCGAGGGTATGTCTCCGCCCTCCTACGGCAACTGGCACTACGAGCACATTACCCCGGACTTGCTTCAGGCTGAGCGTGTGGACCGGGTCATCTATTCAGCCCGCACTCAATACCAGTCGATGGTGATCCAGGATACCGCCTGCTTCGGACGCTCGCTGGTTCTCGACGACAAGACACAGTCGACGGAGCTGGACGAGTTCGTCTACCACGAGTCTCTAGTCCAGCCGCCTATGCTTGCCCACGAAGCGCCGAAACATGTCTTCGTCGCCGGGGGTGGCGAGGGCGCCACAATTCGAGAGGTCCTGGCCCATGAAAGCGTCGAACGGGTAGTGATGGCGGACATCGACCGCGAGGTCGTCGAAGCATGTCGCCAGTACTTGCCTAGCTTTCATCGAGGCGCCTTCGACGACCCTCGCCTGGATCTGCTGCACGTGGATGCGCTGGCGTACCTGCAGGACACGGCAGATCCCTTCGACGTAGCGATCATCGACGTTCCGGACCCTCTCGAGGGCGGCCCCGCATATGTACTGTACACACGGGAATTCTACGAGTTGCTGCGGGATCGGCTAGGACCTGGGGGTATTTTCGTAGTGCAGTCCGGCCCAACGGGCCCGGCGTTCTACGAACAGTGTTTCTCGGCAGTCGCCGGTACGATCGGCAGCGTGTTCGATGGCGTCAGTGCGTACGAGGCTTTCGTGCCTTCCTTCGGCTCGACCTGGGGATTCGTCGTGGGCTCGCTGGGGGGTGACCCGGCGTCGATGGAGGCCTCGGAAGTAGATCAGCTACTCAAGGAGCGCGTTTCGGGTCCGTTGCGCCACTACGACGGCACTACCCACGAGGGCATGTTTGCACTGCCGAAATATCTCCGTAAGGCGATGGCCGATGAGACTCGCGTGATCACTAAGGCTGATCCGCTTTTCGTGACGTAGAGGGAGACCCTCACCTCAGTCCTCCCCCTTGGGAGGGAGCGGAGGCCGTGCCTCAGACCGCATTTCCGCACCCCCAAACAATATGCAACAAACAAAGATACTTGAAGGGCTGAATGCCAGGCAGCGAGAGGCCGTCGAGACTATCGACGGGCCGTTGCTGATCGTCGCCGGCCCAGGCTCCGGAAAGACCCGAGTCATCACGCACCGCATCGCCTACCTGGTCAAGGTAGTAGGCGTACCCCCGTACCGGATAGCGGCTGTGACGTTCACCAACAAGGCCGCCAAGGAGATGAAGGAGCGGTTGCACGGCCTTCTTGGCCCTGCAGTCAAGGACATGACCGCCTCCACATTCCACGCCTTCTGCGCCATGTTGTTGCGGCGCGAGGGGGAGCATATCGGTCTCAGCCGAGAGTTCACGATATACGACGACTCCGACCAGCAGGCGCTGTTCAAGCGTTGCATGTCGGAGGTCAATGTCGACCCGAAGCGGTTCGCCATAAGGGCGATACAGTCGGCCATTTCCAGCGCGAAGAGCCAGCTCATCGACGCCGAGCAGTTCGGCAAAGCCAGCGCAAACTACTGGGACGAGATCGTGCACAGGGTGTACGAGAGGTACCAGCTTATGATGGTACGAAACTCGGCAGTGGATTTCGACGATCTGCTCTTCAAAGTTTACTTCATGCTGCGCGACCTACCCGACATCGCTACGAAGTACCAGGAGCGCTACTCCCACCTGATGGTGGACGAATTCCAGGACACGAACGTCGCCCAGTACGCCATCGCCAGGCAGATCGGCGAGAGGACTCGCAATGTCTGCGTAGTGGGCGACCCCGACCAGTCGATCTACTCATGGCGCAACGCCGACATCAGGAACATTCTGAGCTTCCAGAAGGACTTCCCAGAGGCGAAGAGCATAGCCCTAGAAGAGAATTATCGCTCGACCCAGACCATTGTGGACGGCGCGAGAAAGCTGATCTCATCCAACGAGCAGCGGGTTGACAAAGAGTTGTTCACACAGAACGGCAAGGGCGTACCCATCGTGACTGTGGAGGGGTACAACGAGCAGGAAGAGGCTCAATATGTCATCAAGGAGATGGAGCGGCTCGTAAAGACGGAGGGCTACTCTCGCGGTGAGGTGGCGGTCATGTATCGGGTGAATGCCCAGTCGCGCGCCCTTGAAGAGGCCTGCATGCGGTACGGCATTCCTTACCAGCTCGTGGGGAACCTCCGCTTTTACCAGCGCCGGGAGATCAAGGATGTCGCGGCCTATCTGAAACTCCTGGTCAACCCCAACGACGACGTCAGCTTCGTCCGAGTGGTCAACGAGCCCCACCGCGGCATCGGAAAGCGAACCGAGGACGAGCTTACACGTACCGCACGTGACGCGGGGATTTCCATGTTCGCTGCCATCGAGACGTTGTCCGATACCGGTGAGGTGTCTGCGAGCGCTGCTGTGGCTCCCCTACCCGCCCGGTCTGTCCGCGCCCTAACCAATTTCCGCGAGTTGATCCAAGGGCTGATCGCGGACAGATCAGAACTGGATCTAGTGGATCTAATCGACCTGGTGTTGGAGCGAACCGGGTACGGGCGGCACGTCCAGGACAAGGCGGAGCGCGGCGAGGAGCGGTGGGAGAACATCCAGGAATTCAAGAGCGGCGCAAGCGAGTTCCTCAAAGATTTCGCTGAGGTAGACAGGGACGATACGCTGGCAGCGTTCCTGGAGAGCGTTACGCTGGTGAGCGACACCGACAACATGGAAGACAGGGCCAACGCCGTCACTCTGATTACACTGCACCAGGCCAAGGGGCTGGAGTTCCGGGTGGTGTTCATGGTCGGCTTGGAGGACGGCATTCTGCCTCACATCCGCTCGATGGACGACGAGGATCAGATGGAGGAGGAGCGGCGACTGTGCTATGTGGGGATGACCAGGGCAAAGGAGCGCCTGTATCTGACCAGGGCGTTCCGACGCGGCGTCCGGGGCGGTTTCGACCCCAATGGAGCCTCCCGCTTCCTGGACGACATCCCAGAGGAGTTGATCGTGACCCGTTCGGCTACTCGAGTCGGCCCAATGGGTGCGAGCGCCTGGCCCTCCGGCCCGTCTCGTTCTGCGACACCTGGAAGAAAGGTTCAGACGGGACGTACAGGAAATGGGAAGGCTCAGGAAACACCGAAGGTTGTGCGCCGTCGGGCCGGGTCATCTGGTCCGCCGAAGCCACAAGCTGCCGCTCTCAAGACCGGAGACAAGATCCGGCACCCTAAGTTCGGCGAGGGCATGGTCATGGGCACGAAGCTCTCCGGGACCGACACCGAGATCACGGTGGCGTTTTCGGATGGCCAAGGGGTCAAGCGGTTGCTACTCAGCTTCGCTCCACTGGAAAAGGTGGAGTAACCCCGACTGTGTCGGGGCTTAGGGGGCGGAGCAGGTGCACCGACACCAAGTGGTAGTGCTGCTCAGATGGAGATGGATTCGGCGGACGCCATACGCCTCCGATACGTGATGGTGCTTGAATGACTAATCGACTCGACAGGGCAGAGCGTCTTTTGCTGGCCGATGCCCTGGGCGACTCGCCTGAGACTGTAATTCCCGTCCATTTGCTGAGACAGGGACTGTGCCATGCCTGGATTTCAGGGAACCTTGAGAAGCCTGTTGGCGCGGTGATTCAGCCGGCATCCCTGATATGGAAGAGCCATGGGCATTTGGGGAGGCTGAGGTCATCTGGAGACTTCTCAAATATGCCGCAGGCTGGTGGACGGTCAACTTGTCAGCCGCGTCGTCACTATCGCTGGGATCTGTGCTAGAGCGTGAGACGAAGGGACGCGCACACTATTACGGCGATATCTATCACACGCTAACGAGGCCGGCGTTGAGATTCCGGCCGCCAGAGGTGCGGAGGCTACTGACAGTTGACGAGCCCCTCATGACAAAATACATGGGAACGCCCACGTGGACCGGTTCAGAGGGATTCGAGCCTATGGCTGCGGGCGCGGTAGTCGATGACCGATTAGTGGGGCTGGCTCATGTCAGCGCGGTTACAGAGCATCATGTGGATATCGGTGTCTCGACGCTGGAACCGTGGCGGGGGCGTGGTTTCGCAACCGCAGCAGCGTCTATTGTGGCCCGGGTGGTGAGTGAAACTGGGCGCACGCCGGTGTGGAGCGCCGAAGAGGGCAACGCGGTCTCGTTGCGGGCGCGGGCCAAGGTTGGGTTTGAGGAGGTCTCCAGACGGTCCTACGTCAGTCTTGCGGACAACTAGCAGGCGGACGCTACTTCTCCTCGTCTGGCAAAAGATTTAACTGC
The DNA here is from genome assembly GCA_030740335.1 of SAR202 cluster bacterium. The sequence continues at coordinate 7,280 of JASLXL010000303.1, forward strand.
TGGGATGGGCGCGAAACGCTGCGACCACTCTAATTCAGAACCCATGCCACCAATATCGATCCTCTTGTAATGCGTGCTCGCAAAAATGGCGGGTCGTGACACCATGTGGATCTTGTTTGGTTACCTGGGATTATTGACCCTCATTTCCAGGTGGCAAAAAACTATTTGCCAACCCAATATTCTTGCCCCTTTAGGATCAGCCGATTATTGACATGAACCGCCAGTCGAGCTAGACTACACCCATACCCCCTGGGTAGGGGTCTAACCTTGGCCCTCCTCTACTCCGATACTCCGACGACAATGGAGGCACAGCATGACTACCGCAGCACACCACGAACACGAGACCCTATCCGAAGCCAAGTCAGACGCTCTGAAGCGGCTGAGCTACATCGACGGCCATCTGGCCGGAGTGCGGCACATGGTAGAGGAGGACAAGTACTGCGTGGACATCTTAAAGCAGACCTTTGCCATCAAACGCGCTATCCAGAAGCTGGAGTCCGTGCTCATGGAGGGCCACCTGCACTCGTGCGTCATAGATGGAGTCAAGGAAGGGCGCGAGGACCAGGTTCTGGGCGAGCTTCTGGAGCTGTATTCGTTGTCGGACAAGAGATAATCGAGATGGTTGCTCAGGCCGCTACGAAGTTGCAGATCGTTGTCAAGGGCATGACCTGCGCGGCATGTGTGGGCCATGTGTCCAACGCGCTTAAGAACGTGCCAGGCGTAGAGTCGGTTACTACTAATCTTGCCACGGAAAAGGCCACCATAATGCTGTCCGGTGACCGCGAGGTGTCCATGGAGTCGCTCGCCGAGGCGCTGGAAGACGCTGGCTACGGTTTGGCCGACGAGCGGGTCACGATGAATATTGGCGGCATGACCTGCGCGTCTTGTGTGGCCCATGTCTCCAAGGCAATTGAGGATGTACCGGGGGTGGAGTCGGCTATCACAAACCTCGCCACGGAGCGAGCGACGGTCAAGTTCGTCGCCGGAGCCGTCACGATCAGCGACCTACGGCAAGCTGTCGAGGACGCCGGCTACTCATTCGAGGGGCTGGCCGGCGACGAGATGCGTGATACGGCTTCGCCACGGGAGCAGGCGTTGCTCCGCCGCAAGTTCGTCGTAAGCCTTGGGGTAGCGGCAATCATCATGGTGGTGACCGCCATTGAGCGTGCTAGCGACGCTCTGTCGTTCAGGCTGGATTATGTGTTCCTGGCGCTGGCAGTGCCGGTCCAGTTCTGGGCAGGCCTGCAGTTCTACACAAGCGCGTGGGGGGCACTGAAACACCGCACGAGCAACATGAACACGCTTATCGCGGTGGGCAGCTCGATGGCCTTCCTGTACAGCGCGTCCGTGACCTTTTTTGGAAGGACGTCGTTCTTCGAGGGCGTAGAAACTGCGACGTATTTCGACACATCGACCGCGATCATCGGCCTGGTGCTGCTGGGGCGGTTCCTAGAGGCCAGGGCCAAGGGTCGGGCGTCGAATGCGATAAAGGCGTTGATGGGTCTGCAGGCGAAGTCTGCACGGGTGATCAGAAACGGCGAGCAGCTCGACGTGCCTCTGGAAGAGGTGGTTGAAGGCGACATCGTGATGGTGAGGCCGGGCGAGAAGGTAGCCACTGACGGTGAGCTCGTAAACGGCCTGTCCTGGATCGACGAGTCGATGCTGACGGGCGAGAGCACCCCTGTGGAAAAGAGACCCGGGGACAAAATCATAGGCGCCACGATCAACACTACTGGCGGTTTCACGTACCGGGCAACCCGGGTGGGACGCGACAGCATGCTGGCGCAGATCGTGCGGCTGGTGGAGGAGGCTCAGGGGTCAAAGGCACCGATACAGCGGCTGGCGGACCTGATCGCCAGCTGCTTCGTGCCCATGGTAATCCTCGTAGCTGCGGCGGTCTTCGGTATCTGGTTCGTGTTCGGGCCGGAGCCGACGTACGTGTACGCCATACTCACGGCGGTGGCCGTGCTGATAATTGCGTGCCCATGCGCGATGGGTCTGGCGACGCCCACGGCGATCATCGTCGGGACCGGCAAGGGCGCGGAGAGCGGCATACTGATCCGCAACGCCGAGATCCTCGAGACAGCGCACAAGGTCGAGGTTGTAGTCCTGGACAAGACTGGGACGTTGACGACCGGGCAGCCGACCCTGACCGATGTGCTGGTGTCGGGTATTATCGACGAGGACGAGCTTTTGAGGCTGGCGGCATCGGCGGAGCAGGGCTCGGAGCATCCGCTAGGCGAAGCGGTCGTTGAGGCCGCAGTGGAGCGGGGGTTGGCGCTGTCGGACCTGCGCGAGTTCAATTCCGAGCCGGGCTTCGGGATACACGCGACTATCGATGGGAAGAGGCTGATGGTGGGTAATCGAGCACTCATCGAAAGGGCTGGACTGTCCCTCAACGGGCTTGGCGCGGAGGCTGCAGCCCTGTCCGTGCAGGCGAAAACAGCCGCATTCGTCGCACTGGACGGTGAGGTCCGGGGTGTACTGGCAATTGCGGATGCCCTGAAGCCGGGCGCTCGAGAGGCGGTGACGAAGTTGCAAGACCGAGGTATCACGGTGGTGATGCTTACGGGGGACAACCTGGCAACCGCGAATGCCATCGCGGAGCAGGCCGGGATCGACCGCGTGTTCGCGGAGGTACTGCCGGGAGACAAGGCTGCGACGGTCGACAAGCTGCGAGCCGAGGGCAAGACGGTCGCCATGGTGGGCGACGGCGTCAACGACGCTCCCGCGTTGGCTCGGGCGGATGTTGGCATCGCAATGGGCACAGGCACGGACGTGGCGATGAAGACGGCGAGCATCACGCTGGTGGGCGGCGACATTCGGGCGGTAGCGACAGCTCTGGCGCTGAGCAGGGCGACGATGCGGACCATCAAACAGAACCTATTCTGGGCGTTCGCATATAACGTGACGCTCATCCCGATCGCAGCCGGTGCGCTCTACTTCATGTTCTCCGGGTCCGGGGTGCCCGAGGCTCTCAAACCCATCCTCGGCGAGTTGGGGTTCCTAAATCCGATGCTCGCGGCCGGTGCAATGGCGATTAGCTCCGTTACCGTGATAAGCAATTCGCTGAGACTGAAGGGATTTCGCAGTTAGCGGAAATGGATTAGCCTCAGATCCTGACACTAAATGGAGGAAAGGGATGAAGATACCGTTGTTCGGGAAGGAGACCAAGACCGCTGTGGACCCGGTGTGCGGGATGGACGTAGACATGATTGATCCGTCTGGCGGCACCTGGGATCACGAGGGCCATACCTACTACTTCTGCGGTCCGGGGTGTAATCGCGCGTTCCAAAAGGAGCCAGAGGCGTATCTGTCGGGCGAGAAGAAGATGGAGATGTAGTCTGGTTTCGCAGTGCGAGGTCCAGAAGGCTGAATCTATGAAACGTAGGACGCAGAATCGGAGCCAGCTATAAGTCTCTGGGCCGGCGCGGCGATCTCTGCGAGGGTTTGTCCACGTCCTCAAATACAGGATACGACCACATGAAACTTTCGGTGGAGTACCTCACTCGGAGTTAGGCTGTTCTGATTCAAGTCTCTAGCGTAGGGCGGCCACGATGTTGGTCTCAGAATGCATTTGGAGTCCAAAAAGCCGGGCCGTGAAATGCGACCCGGCTCTCATCATTTTGGGACTGCCTCGCACTAGTACCAGTCGTTGGGAAGTTCCTTCCCATCCCCTAGCCAGAGACTCATGAGGCGGGAAACCATACTCTTGAATCTGTTCATCTTGATATTTCGTTCGGAACTATCGGTGATGCCAGAGAACCTGAGGCCTTCAGCGGACGTGTATGGATACCGCATTCCCCGCCGCACTTGGAGGTCCCAAGCCAGCGCCCGGCACGTTCGTCCGGGCCTGTACTGATGGCCGTGCAGGGAGCGCACCCAAGCGACCGATATCCCTCGGTATATAGGGGATTGACGGCCACCTGATGAAGGGCAAGGTATTGCCAGACCTCCCGCTCGTGCCAGAGCAGAATCGGGTTGAGTTTGAGCAGATCCTGGTCCCGTTCCTCGACCTCCTGGAAGTCGGTGCGGGTCCTGCCCTCGGTGCAGCGAAGTCCGGTGACCCAGCAGTCGACGTCCATAGCTTGGATTGCCTCGCGGGTCGGCTCGATCTTCAAGTTGTTGCAGCAAAGATCCGGGTCGGTCAGATACAACTTCTCCGGTTGGGAGCTATCGTTCTTGAACACCCTCAGCTCGGGATAGAGGGCCTCCTGCTGGTTCATGAACTCGACGGTCTCGGCAGGCTTGTACCGCGTGGTCACGATGAAGCCGCCGATTGACGCGCTCACCCGTTTGGCGAGGTGCCAGACCGCCACGGAGTCCTTGCCAAGGCTGTTTGCCACGACCAACCGATCACCATACTCACGGTATGCGTCGCTGATCAGATCCAGAGAGCGCTCCACCTTCTGCGCGAAATTGAGACTGTCAACGAGGGTCAACACGTCCTGGCTGACTCGTTCTTTTAGCATTTTTTGACTGTTTTCCTGTGTGTTTATCAGCAATAACGCCGTCCGACCTAGCATGTTTGAGGGCAAACAAAAAGCTGCGCCCGTTAACACAAATGGAGTCAGACGGGCGCAGCTTGCAGTTACTAACCGCTATGCATGGCCCTCCCTATGGAGGGTACGTACACAGGTGGAACAGGTCATCTGCATATCTCATATCACAACAGATTATATTACCGTGCTCGGGGTGATGTCAATGATTTGCCACCTAGGACGTGACACCAACGACCATTGCCCGAAGGCTGCGGCATGGTAAGATTTGAGGGCGCGGTTTGGAGGGGCATCGGCTGCCCGGTTGCACTCGGGTCTCTGGCCTCTGCGCCGCATGGGTTGGCCGAAGTGGCGGAATGGTAGACGCGGCGGTCTCAAAAACCGTTGGGAGTTAAATCCCGTGCCGGTTCGAATCCGGCCTTCGGCACCAACTGACATATTACCTGTCGAGTCGTAGCTAAAATGGGGCGCCTGGCAAGGTGCCCCTTTCATTTTGCCGACATTTTGCCGACATCGAGT
>JASLXL010000304.1 GCA_030740335.1 SAR202 cluster bacterium
CTCCATGTCCACCTTCCTTCCCAAAAGCGATCCAGCGGTAACGCCCTCGTACGAAGCAGCCTTGGCGGACTATCGGGAGCAGTCCAGCATCCTGGCGGGGGCCGGGGTGGACCTGATATTGGTCGAGATGCTTATCCGAACCGTTGACATCAGGGCGTCAGTAGAAGCGGCGGTTGCCACCAGCCTCCCGACATGGGTGGGTCTTTCCGTCAAGAGCGACGGAGGTGAGCTTTTCTTAGGCCTACGTGGAGGGTGGGGAAAGGAGCGAGTGCTGGAGGCCGTGGAGGCGGCCGAGGGCGCATCAGCGTTGTTTATCATGCACTCTCTGATCGAAGATACCTCTCAGGGCCTTCGGGAGCTTGGCCGATACGCGTCCGTGCCGATAGGTGCATATCCTCACGCAGGTGGAGCGGACGAGGTCTCCCCAGAGGAATACCTCGAGTGCGCCAGGGAATGGATCGACCTTGGCGCCGAGGTCATCGGAGGCTGCTGCTACACAACGCCGGACCACATCAGGCTACTGAGTGACAGCCTCCCTACGAAGCTGCCCTGAATAGAACAATAGTGGTACCGATGGAGCCGCTTGCTGGCACAGAAGATCTACTGGCGGAGCAGGTGTGGGCCTACTGCGAGCGGGCGCGATCCCGGAGCAAGATCATCGGCAAGTTTCGAAGGCACCGCGAGCCCAGGGTGATAAGTGCCATCCGGACGCTGGAGAGACAGCAGCGATTGCGGGCGCAAGTCAAGGGGCGGTTCAAGCTGTACGAGGCAGTGTAGCGCCCAACGTACAGATAAGACAGCGGGAATCCAGTATCGCCGATGTGGTCAAGAGTTTGGCACGTCAGCTTTCTTCCTCGCGTTCTCAGGAACCCACGTCGGTGCACGGATTACCACCACGCCCCAGTTCAAATGGAGGCCACCAACGTCAGCCTTGCTTTCAAGCAGTGCGTCGCCCCTGCAGATCGCATCCATTCCAAGTGGCCGCGAACCAGGAATCGTTGGACTCACGATCTGTCCACCTTCACCTCAACCTGCAGCCGGGTGTGTGTGATACTGTCCGTTGGATCAAGGCAAGGAACCTGGACGAGTAGAAGGGGAATCCGTGAGATTCGACACCAACGACTTTGACAATGACGTGATAGGGCGCAGCCACACTGTTCCCGTGTTGGTCGACTTCTGGGCGGCTTGGTGTGCGCCCTGCAAGGTTCTCGGTCCCATTCTGGAGAAACTGGCAAGGGAAAGCGACGGCCGGTGGGAACTTGCCAAGCTCGACACCGAGAAGTTCCCGGCCGTCGCCTCCAGGTTCGGCATTCAAAGCATCCCAAACGTGAAGCTCTTTGTCGACGGGCAGGTCACCGAGGAGTTCGTGGGAGCCCTACCTGAGTCGAAGGTTACTGATTGGCTTCGCAAGGCACTGCCCGGTAGGTATGATGCGCAACTCGAAGGGGCGCGGTCCTTGTTGAGACAGAACAGCCCGATCGAAGCCCGGGAAATACTCGAGTTCATCGTCGTCGCCGAGAGTGACAACGATCAGGCTTTCCTATTGCTAGCCCAGACCCACCTAGGCACTGACCCGGAGCATGCGGCGAGAACCGTGGATTCCATAGAGATGGGATCGCAGAGTTTCGAGGAGGCCGAAGCAATTAGACTATTGGCCGCGATGTTCAAACGCGCCGAGGCTCAGGATTCGTTTGCGCGGGATTCGGTCAGGGACCTATACCTCACTGCGATAGATAGAGTGCGCTCCAATGACCTGGATGCGGCCCTCAACGGTTTCATCGAAGTTATCCGCAAGAAACGGTATTTCGATGACGACGGGTCGAGAAAGGCTTGCCTCGCGATATTCAAGCTGCTGGGTGAAGACCACGAGGTCACGAGAAGATACCGACCGGCGCTCAGTGCCGCTCTCTACTAGCTGTCATTGACAGCGTTCCGGAGTGTCCGTACCATCACCGTCGTCAAGGATGGCGGGTTGCTTGGGGCCAGGCAGTCATACCTGAGAATAGGTGTCGGAGCGGCTGGCAGACCAAGAGCCCATTCTCATCTTCCGTAGTGCCGGTGGCAACGGGCATGACGAATTGATATAGGAAATGTCGGGTGAACCGAGAACCGCACACCTAGGAAGCCGAAGAATGAGACCTATGGCACCGTCGCTTCCAACACAGGAGATGGATCGAGTCGCCGACGAGTTTGGTGGCGGTGTGGGGTTCTACGTCAAGGACCTCGCGACAGGCACACTGCACGAGTGCAATGCCGATCAGCGGTTCCCCACGGCCAGCATATGCAAGATCCCGGTGATGATCGAACTGTTCCGCCAGGCTGAGGAAGGCGAGCTCTCCCTGCTCGATCGGAGACGGTTGAAGCAGCCCATATCTGCGGCAGGCACAGGGGTGCTGCGTATGATGGAGGACGACCCAGAGCTTACACTACGCGACTATTGTCGCCTAATGATACAGGCGAGCGACAACATGCCACGGACCTCCTCGTTGACCTGGTCGGCTCGGACGGAGTCAACGCGACTATGGAAGCCCTCGGGGCAAGCAACACCCGCACTAACTTGACTCTCGGGAAATGGCACTCTCTCATGAAGGGCCTGGCAGACCTGGAGCCGTCTCGGGCCAACGATCACATTCTGATAGCTGCAGACGTGGTACGAGACAGCATCTCCTATTCCGACTCCCTAGAGAACAACGTCGCGTCTGCACGCGACATGGGCAGGATAATGGAGCGGATATACTATGGGCAGATCGTCTCTCCCAAGGCATCCCACGAGATGCTGGAGATGCTCAAGGGCTGTGCCAGCCGGACCAAGATACCCCGGGACCTGAATCCCGACGTTATCGTCGCCCACAAAATCGGGGGG
>JASLXL010000305.1 GCA_030740335.1 SAR202 cluster bacterium
AGGCGCTCGCACATCCATGTCCAACCGCCGCATGAAGAGGTCTTCATTCCCGAACCACTTCTCGACGTTGATCTCTGCGGTGCGCTGGATGTCAAACGCCTCGACCGTTGGCACTACTTGATCGCAGCTCGTGTTGGTACTGTTAATGTACGCCTCCCTGCCAACCCAAACGTAATACGGAAAATCAATGTGCGCTAGCTAGGGCTCGGCACCAGGTATCGTTTGGGAATCTCCGCCCCCGCCGTGTACTGAATCCGGCCCAGACGCACCATCTGGTAGACGTGCACTCGGAAGTCCGGATTGATGCATGTGTGCATATACGCATCGCGTTCTGACACGCCATACTCATCGACCATCCAGCGCATGAGATTCACGATGGCGGACTCCACGGCATCCTCGAGCGGTCGGAAGGAGTAGAGCGAGACGATGGAGTTGGGCTTCTCAAGCCGCACGAAGGGGATAGTTTTATTCTTAATTATCTTGGCACTGAGGGTGACCTCTGAGCGTGTCTCGTCGGCAGTACCATAGAATTCTGTGTCGCCCTGACTGGCGTGTACATCGCCGACGTACAGTAATCCGCCATCGTGGTAGCAGTTCAGGTAGACCTTGCTGTCTTCTTTGATGTCCCGTACGTCCAAGTTGCCACCCCAGGGACCCTGCCCCACTGCGCTCGTTTCAACTTCGCGGTCCGGTGCAGTGCCGATGGTACCGATCATCGGTTTCAAGTCCCAGCTGACGGCGTCGTTGAGGACGCCCGTGCCGTCCCTTGTCGTGCCAGAGGGTCCCGGGATGTGCTTGATGATGTGTACAAAACGCTCCGTCAGTGTCTGCCACTCAAGCGAGTCCCCAAGCGGTCCAGAGCCTCTCCTAAATGCCGTGAAGCCCTGATCATCAACTTCGATTTTCTCGATGGTCACTTCGAGAAGATCGCCTCGCTCGACGCCTTCCACGAAGACGGGACCACCCATGGGATTACCTTTTGGCGGGAAGAACTTGCGGGTGGGCAGGTCGTCGATTTTGGGGGCGATTTCGGCTGATCGTATCAGGCCGGATCCGGCGTCCTCTGTCTCGATCACAAAACTTTCGCCCGGATCGACCCTCATAATGGGCTCGTGCCGATGGTCGAATTCATATACCATCGCCTCGTCCCGATTGATCCGTTTCAATATTTTTCCTCTCCTATTTGGGTAATGACATGTCCAACAGCGTGGCCGAAAGTCTATCAGTTGGCTAGACGGGTGTGAATTAGCCAGCATGGAGGCACAATAAATTCATTCGAACGCAAGACTCCTGCATCGTTGCAACACGGACGAGCACGTTCTACCCTTGGTTCAAGTTTGGAGCACATCAACTTGTCGGTGCAGTGCGCAATTGCGCACCTATTACGGACCACTATTCTGGTCAGTCTCCCTGGAATCTCATGGCCAAACCTATACACGCGTTCCTTGGCGTAGATGTCGGCACCAGCGCCGTAAAGGCAGTGGTCGTCGGTGTCGACGGGCGCATGCTGGGAGAATCTAGCGTCGAGCAAACTGTAGACTCACCGCGACTGGCGTGGACAGAGCAACATCCGGACACCTGGTGGCAAAGCTCGCGGGCCGCGATTTCCTCCGCGATGGAGACTGCAAGACTTGAGGGCCATACAATAGAGTTGCGAGGTGTAGGCCTCACGGGCCAAATGCACAGCGCCGTTTTTCTGGATTCAGCCGGCCAGGTGATCCGGCCGGCCCCGCTCTGGAGTGATACTAGGACTGCGCCCCAATGCCGTGAGATCACCGACAAGCTGGGCCATAGCGGCCTTCATGACATGGTAGGCAACCTGGCCCTGGAAGGCTTCACTGCCCCCAAGATACTCTGGCTAAGGCAGTCTGAACCCGCCAACTACGCACGGCTCAAGCACGTAATGCTCGCCAAGGACTACGTCCGATACCGGCTCACGGGTGAGCTGGCTACTGACCCATCTGACGCAGCCGGAACCCTGCTATTCGACGTGCGCCGGCGTCGCTGGTCAAGGGAGGTTGCCGAAGCACTGGAGATTTCCGTGGACCTGCTTCCCGAGGTTGTAGGCTCGACCGATGTATCGGGTATCGTAAGCCACGGTGCGGCAGAAAGTCTGGGCATACCTGTGAGCACTCCCATAGTGGGAGGAGCGGCCGATAACGCGGCTGGCGCGGTCGGCAGCGGCGTGGTCGAGGTCGGGCGTGTGCTGTCCAGCATCGGCACATCGGGTACGCTCCTAGCACCCATCGATCGCGTGCGCGTGGACGATCGGATGCGTCTACACACTTTTTGCCACTGCGTGCCTGATATGTGGTACTTGATGGGAGTAATATTGTCGGCGGGCAACTCGCTCAGGTGGCTGCGAAACATCTTGCTGCCTTCAGGAAACGACGACGCCTACACGATTCTTACCTCCGAGGCGGCCACAGTCCCGCCCGGCGCCGAAGGTCTATTGTTCCTGCCATATCTGACCGGTGAGAGGACGCCCCACAACGATCCCTCCGCAAGAGGCGCCTTCTCGGGACTGCACCTCGGGCACACCCGAGCGGATTTGGTCAGGGCCGTGATGGAGGGGGTGTGTTTCGCAATGCACGACTCTCTGGAACTGGTGCGGGAGTTGCACGGTCCGGTCCCTGAGGTCAGGGCAATTGGCGGCGGCTCCAGGAGCGACCTGTGGTTGCAGCTTCAGGCGGACATCTACAACGTTCCAGTGGTGACGGTGGGTCCAGGCAGCGGTCCAGCGTATGGCGCAGCAGCCCTTGCCGCAGTCGGCACGGGTGCGTTCGCATCTATCGCGGAGGCCACTGACGCATGGCTCCACATCGAGCGGACGATCGAACCCAATCCCGAGCGAGTCAGGGTCTACGACGACATCTATGGCGCCTTCAAAGAGCTATACCCTGCTATCAAACCCACATTCTCGAGGAAAACTTAGGGTCGTACCGAAAGGCGGAGACGGGCATTCGACTACCAGTCTGCTACGCTCCCGTCTTCGTGTAGCCACAGTTCTCCGCCGAGCTCGTCGACGCT
>JASLXL010000306.1 GCA_030740335.1 SAR202 cluster bacterium
ATAGGCGAAGAGTCAAGGAGGAGGGGCAGGGCTAGCTAGACTCCGCTGCGCGGGGCCATCAGTCTCATGACTCCCACCCCCCGAACTGCAACCGGCCGCGCGTGTTGAGGCCTTTTTTTGCGACGCCAAATCTACGGGGGTGGCCTAGACCTTGTAGACGTATCCGCTAAGCCATGCCCCTCGCCAATTGCCCCCATTTTGCCCCCCAACGTCTCGGTACAGAGGGTTACAGGACGATATAAGGAGAGAGCCCAAACCCTCTTGCAGGCCTGTAAATAGCCATTGCCGAGGACTGGACGGCACAAGGGCAAGGCAGCCTTGAACTGACTCTTAATCAGTAGGTTCTCGGTTCAAGTCCGAGGCGGGTCACTTCTCATCCATCCCATAATAGAGGCATCACTGAACTGCGGGGTTGGCCTTGTTCAAAGCCAATATAAGGGCAACGGTCACTAGTTGGTCACTACACCCTATATCAGCCCGTTTTCATCAGGGCATTGAGTGCGTCCGCTGCGTCTTGTCGTTGAGTTGGATACAGGTGGCCGTAGACATCAAGCGTAAACGCAACCGACGAGTGACCAAGGGAGTCCGATATCTCTTTGGCGTTGACGCCAGCGAGGATCATAGGGCTTTTGCGTAGGTGTGCCGTAGGCCGTGCAAACTAATCTGCGTGAGGCCAGTGTCCTTGATGAGGTTCCGGAAATTTCGGGTCAGGTCATCCCGTGTCCATCATTGTTTGTACCAACGCCCGCATCTCGGAGGTGTAGTCGCTGTAGGCGCGTTCTTGATACCTCAAAGCACGCTCTGACGACTCGGTGTCGTACCAATCGACCCAGCCTGGCGACTCCCGATACACCGCCTCGTCAGTCGGGGCGCCCAGTACGCCGTAGAAGTCGCGCACGTAGTCCTGGCCTGTGATCTGCCAGCTTGGACCGCCCGCGATGTTGAAGACCCCGCCGACCGCCTCAGGCGCCTGGACCGAGTTGAACAGAGCCAGCACAACGTCGTCCCGGTGGACCATCTCTACGCGCTGGTCGGGCATGAATGGCCACACATCCGGCGGCGCCAAGAACGCCGGAACGGCGATGCCGGCGATGCGCAAGCACACGGTCTTCAGCGACGACGCCCGCACCAGCGCCTCACCCACGATCTTGCTGTCAGCGTAGATGTCTATCGCGCTCTGCGGGTGGTTCGTATAGACCGGAGGGGTCTCCGAGGCCGTATCGCCGTAGGTGCTGACCGAAGACGTGAACACCATCGTTGCCCCGGGATTGAGGGACTCCAACGCGGCCACGACGTTCTCGGCGCCGCCGACGTTCACAGCGAACGTCAAGTCACGGTCTCGTTCGCTGCTGGGCGGCAAGAGCGCGGCTAGGTGGACTACCGCACCCACGCCCTCCACGGCCCTCGCCATCGTCTCGCAGTCGGTAATGTCGCCTTTGACGACCTCGACCGACTGACGTTCTTCAATCCCAGTGAAGTCCATGGCGGGGAGGTCAAAGACCCGGACCTCGGTCCCGCTCTTCGAAAACAGCTCGACCAACTGCCTCCCGACGCTTCCAGCCCCCCCCGTGATGAGGACCGGGCCGGTCATGTCAGAACAGTCCCTTTCATCCCAGCCTTCCCGATAAGCGTCTGGGCGCTGGCTATCAGCGTTTCGATGGCTGCGCCGAACGCGGACCAGTCGGCCTGATTCCGATGCTCCAGGAGCGCCGTCGCATCCCTGAGACACGTCTTAGTCGTCGGGATGCTGGGCATCGTCTTGAAAAAAAACGTGCTGCTGACCTCGTCGAACTTTTGGACGATCTCCGTCACCGAGTCCTCCCACGCCTGCGACGCGCCGCTCTCATTGGCCAGACCAGCGGCTGCCTGCTTGCAGATGGCGATAGCTTCATCGAGCATCTCTTGTCCCGACTGCATGGCATTTCCTTTCCCGACATGCCGTCATGACCGATCGTGACTGGGTCTCGGGCTAATCGTCGGCCGGCGCCGCCACTGGCGCCTCGACATCGACGTGACCGTTGGCGCTGTGGTCGTGATGGCGCTTCATCGCCTCCAGGTCCACCTCGTCCTCCCTGGCGTAGCCCCGGCCATCGTGCCGGTCGTAGGGAAACGGCTTGAACTTCTCGAACTTCTCCTGGAACCGCTGGCGGCCGGGCCTTCGATCGTATGGGAACCGGGCCCTGGCGGGGTCGCCTGGCTCGACCTCCACAAGCTCGTAGTCCCGGCTGCCCAGGCCGATGGTGTGACCCGTGTTGATAGTCGCGACCTCACTCTGGCCGTGGAAGGTGGCCGAAGCGGTCTCGAATTTGGGGTCGCCGGCGCCCGCCTCCATAGCTTCCGCCTTCGAGCCCGGAATCGCCGCCGACCTCCTGGCCGCGTCGACGCACGCCATGTCCACCGCCACGGGATCTTTGCCCGCGAATACCCCCAGGTGAGGCACGATGGGCATGTCTGCCCAGGGGGCGCAGTCGCACATGGGCGATACGTCAAGCGCCATGTTGACATACCCGACCTTCCCGCGTCCCACCGCCTTCTCCACCCCCAAGGCCGCGTCGGCAATCGCGACATCGACCGCGTCGAAGTTGATCGACGGCGCGTCCAGGATGCCCAAAGAACCCAACGGTCCAACACAGGCGAGACAGGTCACGCACCTCTCGCGGTCCCATTCGATCTGGTCGTCCTCGTTAATGTGGAAGAGGCCGAAGGGGCAGCAGTCTTCCAGAAGCTCCCAATCCGGCGTGTTCGCCTTGCCCTTGAATGCTTCTGGGTGCCATCCGACGGCGGCCCAGCCGTACCTGGGGTGCCCGCCCATGTGGACATTCAACTTGCCTCGCTTGGACTGGCCGCCAATTCCCAGGTTCTTGATGGCCCCGCCGATCACCCCCATGGAATGGCCCTTGAAGTGGGTCAGGGCTATCAAAACGTCTGCTGCTGCGATGGCCTGGGCGACGTATGCCTCCTTGAGTAGATACCCTTCGGGGAGGTCGACGCGGTAGTCGCTCGTGCCGATAAACCCGTCGGCCACGATGAAAGGACAGCCCAGCGTCGCGGATGAGTAGCCGTTGCGCTCCGCGGTAAGCAGGAGATCGAGCTCGGTGACGCGGGACGAGTAGGGGCTGTAGGTCTGAGTCGTGGTATCGCAGACGAAAGGCCTTCCGCCCAACTCCTTGATCCTGTCGGCCAGCGTACGAGCGTAGACGGGACGCAGGTACGCCGAATTGTTCCATTCGCCGCAGTGCAGTTTGATGGCCACCACGTCGTTGGGCTTGATGAGTTTGTCCAGACCCGCGGCGTCAAACACGGTGAGCAACTTTGCCGCAAAGGCCGTCTCCGGCGTCTCGGAGTGACCATCCATGTAGTAGACCTTTGACTTGACCATAGTACCCTCCATCCATCGCAGGCTCGCTACGGCTTCAAGCTTTGTTCCCTAGGGGGTCGGCGTGATCCGGCCTGGTTCGCAGCTTCGGATCACGTCTCCACGGTCCGCCGGGCTCGGCCCGTCCGGCGCGACATTTGCCGTCGCCGATGCATCCACGCGCACTGGTTGGCTTCCCAATCCCCCATAAGCCTCCTAGCCGTCAGATTCTATCCCGCATGACCCTGCCTCTGGTGGCAGTATAGCGGAGAGGGCGAAGGGGATGGGGCTCAGGCGGGGCTGGCAGCAGCTGGGGATACTGGGCTAGCAGGTGAATAGCGAGGATGCTATTGAGGCTTATGAGGCTGTTGTGAGGTAGCGATGGGATATATCTCAATGTCCCCAGTTATGCCCAATCTCCCACAGGACTCTTCGTCGTTAGGTTCCAGCTTGCAGCTTGTAGGAGCTGAGGGGAGTCTAACCCGTGACTCCCTGCTTGCAAAGCCCAGAATACACTTTTCTTTAGCTTCACATCTCTCGTCTTGTATATCTACGCCATGCAAATAGTGCAAAAAACGGGCTCGCGACTACAGCACTAGTGAGTGGCTTGGACCTGAAGTGCGGGTCCAGCTCAAATGACTGGCCGAAATAATTAACTTTTCCGGCCGTTATTTCTGACTCGGTCACACTAAGAAATGCCAGGGTATCGGACAGCGCAGCTGGCCACCAAAGCAGAGCTTGCGCTGCGTAAGAAACTGTTTCCCATTGCGCCGGTGGCGTCTGGATGAGTCCACGCATAAGTAATTCAACGGTGATGACAGTGCTTCCTATTATCGGTATCCCTATGATTACTGCCAACGTTAAGAGAACAGAAGCAACTGAACCTCTGAAAATCGATGATGTGAACAGCATAAGTGCTACATAAAAAAGACTGGTGATCAGATGCAAGAACGTTCCCCACAATAACCAATTAAGGCCGAGAGTGTCAGACGAATCAAAGATTAGCAGACCGACGATAAGAGTTAGAAAAAATCCTAGAAAGAATAAGATTTCAGATAACGGAACATAGATCAGTAATTTTGCAAGAAGAATCTGATTCATCGAGAATCTAGTTCTGAGGAATACCGACGACTCCTTATTACCATCAAAAGCTAGGGAAGAGACAACAATACCAATAAACAGTAGCACTCCCACAATCGAGGCTGACATGTATATATCAAGCGCCCCTCCATGGGAAAAATTACCACTAGCTCGCTCAATGAATATACCTATGACAATTGACAATATGCTTGTCAGTATGAAGACTCCGAACAAGGTCCAGCCTCGCCAGCTGCGGAATAGGTGGCAAAGCTCCATTTTCCACAGAGTCATCCGGTGCTCCCTCCAGGTTGGAGGAGTTCTAGAACCGCATCTTCAAACGACTGCTCCTCAGATTTCCTAATGCCGTTTACAGTACCCTCATATAGTGCCTTTCCGTGGTTGATCACGGTGACCGAGTCACAGACAGCTTCAACATCACTGAGGATGTGCGTTGAAAATAGGATGGTAGCTTTGCTTTTTAATTGCAAGATGGCATCCAATATTTCTCTTCGTCCAAGTGGATCAAGTGCCGAACACGGCTCATCTAGGAGTAGGAGTTGGGGTTCTCCAATCAATGTGGTAGCTAGCCCCAGACGCTGTTTCATACCTCTGGAAAAATCTCCAACACGACGATCTATAGAGTCCCCCAATCCAACTAGCTCAATTACTTGCGCGACTGATTCCTCACTAACGTTTTTTTTGAAAGGATGGCGAGCCAAGTCCACCATTTCTCGAGCAGTTAGAAGCGGAAAAAAATTGGGGGTATCTGGCATGAGCATAACTTTGTTG
>JASLXL010000307.1 GCA_030740335.1 SAR202 cluster bacterium
GCAGGGACGAACACGATGTGGTCGTTCGGCGACAACCGCCATGCCCTGGGTGACTACGCATGGTACTTCGATAGTGAAGCGGACGTGCTGGACCAGACGCCGCGGGAGATAGGCACAAAGCTGCCGAACCCTTGGGGTCTGCACGACATGCACGGCAATGTCTGGGAGTGGTGCCACGACATCTACGGAGAGAGCAACTACGCCGAGTCGCCAGTCGTCGACCCACAAGGACCCGATGGCTCCCCCGGTTCCCCGCGCGTGATTAGAGGCGGTTACTTCCGGTACTTCACCCGACACTCGAGGTCTGCATCGAGAAATACCCGCCGGTCCGACGACCGCCAGCGAGCCCTTGGCGTCCGCCTTGTGAGAAGTCTGAGGAAATAAGCCCGCGCACGCGCCAAGCCGTATCGAGGCCATAACGGAAGACAACTTTAATAGAGTTATTGTGGTCTGGTTATTCTTTGGGTTTTCCCACTTCCTGACACGCCCTCTTGACCCCTAGGCTATACTGCGCACAAAGGCAGGCTCATATGGGGTGGGGCCTAACAGATACTTATCGATTCGGAGGTAACAAATGACCACACTGAAACGTTCCACATGGAACCCATCTTCTATGGCCGTTCCTCATGGTGCTTTTTCGCATGTCTTAAAAGTTGGTGGCGTCAAGGAATGGATCTTTTTTACGGACAAGGCCGCATTAACATCGGAAGGACGACTAGTGGGTGAGGGAGATGCAGGTGCACAGACTACATGGGTGCTTGATCTCATTCAAATTGGCCTACACAGCGCAGGAGCTGATTGGCATAACGTCGTACAACTTTCTACACATCTAGTCGGACGGAGTTCAGTCCAACCTTTCTTAAAAGCCCGCGACGAGTACTTTGCCAGAGTATATCCCGAGGGTGACTACCCAACCAACACCCTCACAGTTATTGATGGACTTGTTCGGGAAGGAATGCTGGTTGCGATTACGGCCCTAGCTGCACTGTCAAGATAACCGTTTGTCCAAAACGGGTAACGCAATCATCAATTTCAACATCAGAGACTACTAAGAACTTACAAACGATTTATTGCCGAAATATGGCACAGACATATTGATTGATAAGCCTTAATAGGGCTCCCGCTACCCCCAAATGTCGGTCACGGCGAGCTCCGCATTAATGCAGCTAGTGGGAAAGCATGCATCAGCCGATATTTGAGGCACGCTCATGGTAGGTGGAATGGGACATAGGGCACTACATAATAGCGAGAATGGGAAATATAACCGAGGAGAAATCTGTTAGTCATACACCCCCCGAGCATGATCCCCAACAAGCCGACGCTGCCTGGGCGTGGCATCAGCAAGGATTGATTCATTTAATGTGAATCCATGAGGGTAAGGAGGGAATTTCTGAGATACCATTCTGTTCGCATAAAAAACCTGAAGGAGGTAGCGGTTCTGAGAGCTGGTGCTCGCCGATCCACGGTGCCAAATCTCACTCCTGAACAATACCACATCTCCGGCTTTACACAGAATACTCTGCTCTTTATTCCCATTCCAAGCAGTATCATTGCCCGGCTGCCGGCCTGATTTATGACTCCCACGCACCATCTTGGTAGGACCCAATTCTTCATAAACATCGTCCAGATAGAACATAGCTGTAGTCGCAAACATTGGTACCCTGAACCGTTGGTCTGTTAAGACATAATCGGGTAACGGTACCGGTATCCAGTCAGCATGTAATTGCTGATCAGGACGACCCTCCCCAGTAATCCAGGCGGTGTTGCCGATAATATGGCAGTCATCACCATGAACAGCCTCTACTAAATCTATGATCGGTGACCTGTCTATGTGTTTGAAGAAAATGCCGTCCCTGTTAAATGCACATTTGATGTGTTTGAGAAAAAACCCGCCTCCTTGAAAACTACCGTAAACCAAGTCGTCGGTAGTGCTGTAGCTATCAAAATTTTCTTCAATAGGCGGGGTACGATCCATACAATCCCGCAATTCGGATATTTCTCCGGAGTTGAGAACATTTGAAAAATATACATACCCATCCTGTTCCAACGCATGAATTTGGTCGTCTAAACCTGAACGTTCTATTAGAGGAAGTTTTGTGTTCACTAGTAAAGTCCCTTATCCATTCGATTGTGCCGAAGAAACCGCCTCATGCCCAGTCAAGTTAGCCATTGACCGCCTCAAACACTGGTTCTCACTTAATTTGAAATCATTGCCCAACTTTGGTCGCACTTAAATCGAATAGCACCCTCTGGGCTTGGGCTTTGAATGACCACGGTCAGCTCGGTGACGGTACCAATGTCGACAAGACCACACCAGTCCAGATCGGAACTGACGCAAACTGGATCGCCATGGCAGCGGGTGCAAATCACACCATCGCCTTAAAGTATAACGGCATCCAACAGACGGTCGCCAGCGGCCTACTTCTCCCTGTCGGAGTAGAGGACGCCGCCGATGGCCCAGCTCTCCAACGGAAGCTCGTTAAACAACACCTGAGTCGCTTCGGGCGGCGAGTCAATGACCTCCGACATAGCCTCGGTGATGGCCTCCGCCAGCTTCGTCTTCTGATCCTTCGACTTACCTGTCATCCAGTTGACGGTTACGATGGGCCCAGCATACCTCCATGGGCATAAAGTACGACAATCCTACCATTATGAACCCTAGGCTACACACCCAACAGCCACCCCTCCCACCTCCTGACATGCCTTCTTTTACCCCCAATGTCTGGCACGGCTGGCTATTCATTAATGTAGCTAGTGTTAAGGCATAAACCTTTAGGTATACTATCCCCAGAGGCAGGGTCATGCAGGGTGAAGTCCGGGAGTACCAGATATGAAATGCTCACAATGCGGTAACGACAACACATCTGATGCACAGTTCTGTATAGGGTGTGGCACATCTCTAGGTGCCTCTACGGCTAATGGAATGAAAGACCAATTACGTGACAAATCAAGAGATGAATTGACTTACGCTCTAAACTCGGTGGGCGTAAAAGCAGAAATGGCCGAACGTGGCCGGGCCGAAGAAAAAGTAGAGGATTCGTGGTACCAGCGGTCACTAGGTGTAATAGATACCCTTGAAGGGTCAATCAGATGGATAAATATCCTGAAGAAAGATGCGGGCCAGCACAATCCCCCCAAATGGTGGGTTGTACTGGGTATCCCAGACGAAAGGCCTATATCAAGTCACCAAGAGATCAAAATTAAGACAGTTAGGAAGAAGACGTTTCCACTGTTCGGAAAAGTAGTCGATGTGATTTGGAAAGGCCGCGATGGCGGTACCGGTCTGGTGAACACGTTATCTAAGGACGTAGCTGCTAAAACACTAGCAAAGCGTATTGGCAACCTAGAAGTCAAGAGTCAAGCCAATGGATTTCAAGGATGGACATTGACAGTGGATAAGCGATTTAGTCCAACAAGCCAAGAATGGGAAACCCTTGAAAAGATTGCCGGTTATATCCTTTCATCCCCTCGCTTCTTATAGAACATCCGATTATTGATTAACTCTGTCACGGCTCGTAATGTAGCTAGTGCTAAGGCATGCGCCCTCGGGTATACTCTGAGCACGGACAGGGTTATGTTAGCGGGGATAAGACATACAGCAGTACGGGGATGCGTGCTGCTTGCGGCGGTGATGGTTGCTTGCGGTGATACTTCAACATCGACCCCAGCCTCGACCCCGGCCAAAACCCCTGTTGATGTAGCCGTGGATGTTAATAACGGAGGGTCGATTTACCTTCAGCAGAGACAGTACGAGAAGGCCGTTGAACTGTTCGACGAGGCCATAAAGCTCGATCCCGATTACGCCGCGGCTTACCACAACAGGGGGGCAGCGTATTATAATTTGGGTCAATACGAGCGAGCGATACAGGACCTAGATGAGGCAATAAAGCTCGATCCCCAGCTAACCGCTGCTTACTACCACAGGGGTCTAGCGTACGGTTATCTAGGCCAGTTCCAGTGGGCGATAGAAAACTTAGATGACGCCATCAGGCTCGATCCGCAGTTAGCCTATGTCTACTACGCCAGAGGAGTAGTTTACGAGGCGATCGGTATGACCAAGGAAGCAGAGCAAGACTATACTAAGGCCAAGGAACTCGGCTATAACCCCTAGACTATACTGCGCACTGAGGCAGGTCCATGCGAGTCGATGATCATGCAAACTAGGGTATCCCGTTTGGAGGTTCGGGACTAGGGCTGAGGCTCCGCTAATGTCAGCACTGCCGCAGGGTTGTGAATCAGCAACCGGTCGATGTCGTCGTCGGAGAAGCCGCGAATCCTCATCCAAGGGACGACCTGTCTCAGTATGTAAAAATATCCAGGGCCGCCGTACTTGGTGAGCCGCTGTTTGGACGCCACGTCGTGTCCGGTCAGAATCTTGTTCCCGTACCCATGCTCGATCATGAAATCGATTACCTCCATACGTCCTTGGTCGTTGAGCATGTTTATCTTTGGGTTCGGCGGATAGTATGGCTGCCCTAAGGCAAAGTGGTCCCATTCGAGATAGCATCCGGCCTCGGCGATTCTGAGGAGTACTTGTCGGTCCATCACGGTCCTTTCCAGGTGCCCGATGATCGTGCGGCTCAGGTCGCCACCCGCGTCGGCGATCACTCCGATGATCTCCTCCGGCGATGGCTCATCCCGCCCAGGGTGGATCAGAATGGCCGATCCGGTCGTCCGCTGTGCCTTGGCTGAGGCGCGCACTGCCTTCCTCTCGTTGTCGGACAGCGGGTACGAGCACCCGACCTCGCCGATGATCCCCGATTTGATCCCTGTCGACCCGACGCCGACCGTGACATCCCGGACGATCTCCTCGTAGATGTCCTCCTCCGAGATGTCGTCCATGTTGGGCGGGTGAGCCTCTTTGACGTAGTACGAGGAACCCATGATGATATGAACGCCTGTTGCTTGTGATATCTTCGCGAGACCCTCTGGGTTACGAGATAATCCGATGCTCGACGCCTCAACGATGCCCCCGCCACCATGCTGCTTGTACAAATTCAACTCGTCGATGGCCGTATCGATGTCGTCGAGGCGGAGGCTGTCCTCGTTGCCTACGTAGTAGTAATTAAGGTAACCGAGGACGTCCATCGACATCGGCTTGTAGTACAAGTCACGTAAGAACGGTTCGTCCGGTGGTCCGCCGATGTTCGAGAGGTCGGAGAGGATGTGCTCGTGGGTGTGTGTGGCGCCGAGATCTTTGGGCTCGATCAGTCCGAGTACGGTTTGAACGTGGCTGGCCTGTCGTTGGTCGTTCATATCTTAATCACACCACCAGCGATGGTCAGAAGAAGTGTAACAACGACAAAACTAACCAGCGTGATATGTTTCATTTGCGGTGTCTCCTATCTATCGGGCTATGGCTTTTCCTAGGCTATTGGCTGCATCATTGCTATCCTCACGATGGTTTGAGTACCAGCGGTGAGTTGACTATCGCCATAGTTGCTCTGATGCCAGCATTGCGCCCTTGGCCATGGCCTGGAGCTACGACCTTGGAGTTGCGGATTGGACGGTCTGCGTACCAGGGTCAGCAGATCCAACTTGACTTGTATCCTCCGTCGTTCTGAAGCCTTAGGCCTCATCGCCCGTATTGAAGCTCCACTCCGCACGGAACGCGATCGACATAAGCAGCACCACCGCGATCAGCGCGGTCCCAGAGACGAGAGTTGCCGCCGGCGCGCCGTACAGTTGCGCTAAGCCGCCCACGATCAGCGTTCCGATGGGAAACGCGATTAAGGTGGTCCCGGAAAGCGCCATCACCCTACCCCGTATGTTGTCCGGAACGATCGACTGAATGACCACCCCCACCACCGTATAGGTGATCACCATCGTCGCTCCGTAGGCCACTAGGATGGAGAAAGCTAGCAACAGAGTCCCCGATTGCGAAAAGGCCAGTAGCCCGATTCCGGTGATGCACGCGGTAACGACAATCAGCAGCCCCTTTTGCCTGATCTCTCCAAGAGAGGCCAACACAATGGCTCCAATGGTGTTGCCGGCCCCCAACGTGGCTACGAGGAGACCCAGTAACTCTGGGCCACCTGAGAACACTTCGTCGGCATAGACTGGCATCAGCCCCAAATTGACGGGAGTAAGCAGCAACATGAACGACGCTATCAGAAGCGTCATCGACAACACGGTCTTGTTATGGAGTATGTATCCAGCAGCTTCCGAAAGCTCCGTCAGCACTACCCGTGGTCGGAGTGGGTGACGGTTGTAGTTAAAACCTTCAATCATCAGCGTCGAGTAGATCGCGACCAGCAAGAAAATCACAGCCAGCATCAACGTCGGCCCGGGCCCGATAAGCGCGATCGAGAAGCCCGTGAAGGCTGGGGCCGCCAGGCGGGTGACGCTTCCCGCCAACCCCGCCAGCGCGAACCCATTGACGTATAGGCGCTTCGGGATCACGTTGGCCAGCAGCGCCTGCTCCGCCGGCCCAAGCAACGATCCAGCCACACCATTCAACAAAGCAAAAGCGAAGACATGCCATGGGGCGACAGGGCCTACGATCACTACTACGCCGAAGCCAGCGACGAACAGCGCCCACAGACCGAGGGCTATTGCAACAGTCTTCCGACGGTCCCAGGCATCAACAAAGACTCCGGCAATTGGTCCCACGATAACAGCAGGCAGGGCGCCTATGCCTATCGCGAGTCCAGTTAGCAAAGGTGAGTGCGTCAGATGGAACGTCAGCCACCCCACCACGACGTTGACCATCCACCCGCTAAAGGCCCCGCTGAACAGCGTGGCCCACAGAAAACGAAAGCTCCGGTGCTGGAACGACTCGAGAGTGCGGATACGGACGTAGCCCCGAAATCGACCGTCATGACTTCGCGATTTTGGCAACGATCCGGAAGGCTGAGTCTCTGAGAAGAAACGAGTCGGGGCATCTCCGGCCTGGTTGGTAGCCTCAGTATCTTGCATGGTTGGGATTCGTTTTATCCGTTGGCATTACTGTCAGCATGTCCCTACTCTAACTCTGCGCCAAAAGTCCGGACCTCTATCACACATAATCTAAGTGCCACTTTAATACTAGAGCACAAAATCTAATGGAATCCAGCCCATATAAGGTCAATCACCAGCATATTTTTTGCCAACGTCCCACATAGGTCTTTCCCGACTCGGCTTATATACCTGTAGACCGACAGCGAAAATGGGGCACCTGAGAGGGCTGGAAAACCCGAGAGTGGGAGGGTGGTGCAAGCTCCTGGACACAGGGTAGAGTTACCCGAGAAAGGAGCAGGCGTGCCCCAATCATCAGTAGGTAAACCAGAGGCCGTCGAGGAGCGGACCGCGCAGGCTCTACAGGACTACAGGCCATAAGTCTCGATCCAAGGGTCGCCTTAGCCTACGCCAGCAGTTCTTCCCTAAATCCACATCATTCGTCTTTATGGCGACTACCTCACTCCTCCTTGCCCCAGAGTCAGCTAATGGTTCACGCGTTTGGCAGTCGTTTAGGTTGTTACTCTGGCCGTGGTGGTGAAGTGTGGAATTTAAGGCTGGTGATTGTTGGTTGTTTGTAGTGGTTATTTGTCGATGGGGCAGGCTTGTCACACGTACTGACCGGCAGCGTATCCGGATGCCCAGGCCCACTGGAAGTTATAGCCACCCAGGGGGCCCGTCACGTCCACGGCTTCACCGATGAAGAACAGGCCGGGCACTGCCAAAGCACCCATGGTCTTGGACGAGAGGCCGGCGGTGTCCACGCCGCCGAGCGTGACCTCCGCCTTACGGTAGCCTTCCGTCCCACTGGGCGAGATTATCCAATCCTTTAACGTGTGAGCAACGGCGCTGAGGGCCTTGGTGGAAAGCTGGGCCATGGCCCGGTTGGGAATTGATGTCTCACCCATAGCCTCCACGAATCTTCTTGGTAGCAGCGCGGAGAGGATGGTCTGTAACTCCGTTCTTGGCCTGACGGCCCGTTGCTCTTTCAGATAGGTGAGCAGATCAATGCCAGGTAGCATGTCAATATGCACCTGCTCGCCCTCTCGCCAGTAAGAGGATATTTGAAGCATAGAAGGACCGCTAAGGCCCTTGTGGGTAAATAGCAGGTTCTCGGCAAATCTGGCACCTCCGCACCTAGTGATGCAAGGAATGGATACTCCTGCCAGCCTTCCACAAAATTCAAGGGTCCGACCGCTGGTGGTGAACGGGACCAGGCCAGCATGCGTCGGCACGACATTGAGACCAAACTGCCGGGCAACCGCATAGGCAACACCAGTAGCACCCATTTGTGGAATGGACAGTCCTCCAGTAGCCACCACTAGGGAGTCAGCCTCGACAAACTCCATATCCGTCTCTATCAGGAAGCAGTCGGTGCGCCGACTGCTGATAATTTTACGAAGCAGTCGAATCGTCACATTGGCCGATTCTGCCTCGTCCAGCAGCATGCGCACGATCTCCTTGGCGGAATCGTCGCAGAAAAGCTGCCCAAGCTTCTTTTCGTGGTAAGCAATGCTATGTTTTTCCACCAAAGCGATGAACTCCTGAGATGTGTACCGGCTCAGGGCTGAGACACAGAAGGTTTTGTTTTGAGACTCGTAGTTGTCTGGCGTAGCGTAGAGGTTCGTGAAATTGCAGCGCCCGCCTCCAGAAATAAGTATCTTCTTGCCGACCTTGTTGGCGTGCTCTAGCACTAGGACGCTGCGCCCCCGATTTCCTGCTTCGATGGCGCACATAAGGCCGGCTGCCCCCGCTCCAACAATGACAACATCGTAGCGCTCAACGCTTTTAGGGCTATTGTGTGGGGATGCTATGGGTTCAGCAAGATTGGGTGGCTCTGTATGCAAGCTGCGCATTTCTCAGCGATCATACCACTGGTCAGAATGTTGCGGCGTGGGCGGGAGACAGATGTTGACCACGAGGCATATACTGACAGTACTAAGTTGCGATTCGTACAATGGTGCTAAGTCACAACGAGGAGCGTTGCATGTCGGCCCTAACCGGCGAACAGATCGAACACTTCCAAACGGAGGGGTACGTCGTCGTTGACGACGTCATCTCACCGGAGGAGTTCCTGGATCCACTTGAGGAGGAATACGCCACAGTGCTCGACCTCCTCACTGGCGAATTATTTGAGTCTGGCAGCATTTCTTCGACCTACGCCAGCCTGTCATTCAGTGACCGCCTGATCAAGGTCTATCAAGAGAGCGGAAAGGTCCACAGCGGATACTTCGATTTTTCTCTGCCTCAGGGCGGCATCAAGCACGACACTCCAATGTGGCACGGCCCGGCGGTATTCAATACCCTTACCGCCGATTCACTCCTCGATGCCGTGGAGTCCATCATCGGCCCCGAAATCTTCTCCAACCCGGTCCAACACGTCAGAATGAAGCCTCCTGAACACATGACGCCGAAGGACCACTCCGGTCGTGTACAGCTTGGTGCCACGCCGTGGCACCAAGATCTTGGTGTCGTGACCGCCGAAGCCAACGACACTGAGATGCTTACCGTGTGGTTGCCGGTATGGGACGCGGACGAGGACGCAGGATGCCTTCAACTCGTGCCTTGGAGTCACACTGAGGGGTTGGCCTTCCACTGCGCGGGGCCTAACGCTGCGACACCTGGCCTA
>JASLXL010000308.1 GCA_030740335.1 SAR202 cluster bacterium
GTACGGCTTATACTATAACGTCGGCGGTGAGGAATTAAAGGCTCGGTATGGCCTCAGGGACGCCGAGGACTAACAGAATCGGCGTTTAATCGACAGAGTGCATGGAATTGATACTGACAGGCGGAAATAAACGCCCTAACGTACCCTGGGCGAGTCGACTATCCAGAGACGCCAAAACACTGACATTATAATTGGACAGTTTTAGTACCCCATTGTAGCTACGGAAGCACAGCGCTAAGGTGTAAATGCTTTACACGCAGAAGGCCAGAGGTTCGAGTCCTCTATCGCCCACCAGCCAGTCTATAGATGTTTCCGCGCCACACTCCAGCAACCCCGCGTTAGCACAGCGCTCCACGGCAATCTAATTGTGCCGTATTGCTCAGTTAGGGTCCGGCCAGGGTCTGCCTTTTTGGGATAGACTAACAAGATAAATATAAGGCAGACGGTTCCCAGGACTCCTGGCCCTGATCAGTCGGGCCTACACCATTAATCAACAGCCTGTCTTAGAGGGAGACACGCAGTGCGGAAGATAGTTGCAATAGGCGGCGGAGAGTTGAGCAGCCTCGAGACACTGGCCATCGATCGGGAGGTCGTGCGCCTGACCGGTAAACGTCGCCCCAGGGCACTGTTCATACCCACCGCCAGCAGCGACTCGCGAGACTACTGGGAGGGATTCAAACGTGTCTACGAGGGTGAACTAGGGTGCAGTACCGATGTGCTGAACCTGCTCGGGGTTAACCCAGGCCGGGAGGAACTTGAACAGAGAATCCTGTCCACCGATCTTGTCTACGTCGGTGGAGGCAACACGCTGATGATGATGAGGCGGTGGCGAAGGCTTGGCGTGGACGAGATCCTGAAAACGGCCTGGAACAGAGGCATCGTACTGTCTGGTCTCAGCGCCGGTGCGATCTGCTGGTTTAGCTTCGGACACAGCGACTCGATGTCGTTCTACAATACGGACCGCTGGAAATACGTCCGCGTCAAGGGGATGGGCCTGATAGACGGCATAGGCGTCACCCACTATCACGTGGAAGGCCGGGAGGCGGACTTCCAGCGCATGGTGAAAAGACACCGCGAGACCGGGATCGCGATTGACAACAACTGCGCCCTGGAGGTCCTGGATGACGGATACAGGTTGGTCACGTCGAAGGAAGGCGCCAGGGCCTACAAAATCTACAAGCAGAGGGGGCGAGTCGTAACGGAGCGTATCGAACAGAAGACCGAGCTTGCGCCGCTGGCTGGTCTGCTACACCGGTAGGCCGGTGTCTTTCTAATCGAGTATATGGCCACGCGGGATTTCTGGTGGCTTCGGGGGCTGGTGCCTTGAGCCGGACAAGGGATGTCCATCACTCATAAATCAGTCAAACAGTTCCAGGAAGAACAAAAGGTACGATCATCGTGGATGGAGCCTTAATGGGCTGTCACGCCGCCGTCGATGACGAGCTCGGAGCCGGTCATATAGGAGGACTCGTCAGACGCCAGGAACAGGACGCCGTAGGCGATTTCGTCGACGGTGCCGAACCTGCCTGCCGGCACCCGGCCCAGCCGATCGGCGCTTTGCCCTGGATCGGAATATGCAGCCTGAGTCATAGGCGTCACGACGAACCCGGGATGCACGGAGTTGACCCGGATTTTTTCGGCGGCATATTGGATAGCGGCCGACTTGGTGAATAAGCGTATCGCCCCCTTGGCGGCCGAGTAGGCCGACACATGGGACGCGCCAACGATTCCCATGATGGACGAGATATTGACGATGGAGCCGCCGCCGATTTCGCGCATCTCAGGGATGGCGTGTTTGGTGCCCAGGAATACACCCTTGGCGTTGACCGCCATCAGGCCGTCCCAGATCTCCTCTGTAGTCTCCTCAACGCCTTTATATGCACTGGTACCGGCGTTGTTGACAAGGATGTCCAGCTTCCCGAACTCGTTGACGGTCTTATTGACGGCGTCGATCCAGTCCTCTTCCCTGGTTACATCGAGCCGGATGAACAGGGCCTCGCCGCCGCTCTCACGGATCTGAGCCGCGGTCCTGGCTCCGTCCTCTTCGTTGATGTCTCCCAGTACCACTTTCGCCCCTTCGCGGACGAACAGCCACGCCGACGCTCCACCGAAGCCCATCAGCTCTCCTCGGACACCCGTGGCGGCGCCGGAGATGAAAGCAACCTTGCCTTCGAGTCGCATCGTGTACCTCCTGACCATGAATCCCGTGTTGGCTGAGATTATTGCCCGGAATTTTCCCCTGGTGACCTGCACCCATCTTTGTACCATTCGTTATGGTAGTCCCACAAGGTCAGGGACCTTGTCGGTATCGATGCCGGTCAGGCTCGGGCCGAAGAGGCCCGGGAGGGATTACAGCAGTACCACTATCGCTGATGTCCTACAGGGTTGTACGTGGCTGTTCAATCGAATGGGGTTGTACTCCACGGATCCCGGAGGAAAGGGGTACCTCCCCATCGTATTTGAGGGGAGGGAGGGTGGGTAAGTATTGTGGTGGATGTTGATCAAAAAGGGAAAGACTAACGGCCCTCGAAGAACCGCCTGGGATTGTTGACCATGATCTGGGTGATGGTCTCCTCGGGTACGCCCATCTCACGGAGCATTGGCAGCACGTGCCGCGTGGTAAACAGGAAGCCATCGGGGTTGTGGCGCTCGCCACCATCCATAGCCTGCACCCCGTAGTAGGTCATGTTGACCGACGCGTCGTGGCTCAGCATGATGCGGTCCGCGAAGCCGGCGTCGATGAGCCGTTTGACAATCTCCGTGCGACCATGCCAGTCGGGGGTGCCTTCCGTCCGTCCGCCCGGCATACGGTCCAGGCCGAGCCAGACTCCGTGGCGAAGGAGCCCTGTCAGGTAGTCCATGTCGGTGGTGTCGTTGCTGTGGCCAATGTACACCCGGTCCAGGTCCACGCCTTCCTCCTGGAAGATTCGCACCTGCTGTTCGCCGACCCTCTCGGACGCCAAGGTGTGAGTTGTGATGGGTACGCCGGTCTTCCGCTGGGCCCTCGCGGCCGCGCGAAGAGTAATCTCGCCTACCGGAGTGATGCCTCCCTTTGTCAGTGGACGCCTTTATGATGCCCGCCTTAATGCCTGTACCCTCTATGCTCTCTTCGATTTCGCGGACATACAGTGACGCGATAGTGTCGGGCGTGGCTCCCCAGAAAGCCCTGGGGACGTCCATCCAGATACCCGTGCAGCAGATGATGTTGACGGCCGACGCTCTGGAGACCTCCTCCAGTAATCTGACGTCTCGGCCCGCGTCGAAAGTGGTAACATCTACCAGGGTACGCACCCCTTCCCGATGGGCCTGCCTGAGTTCGGCCACGCCGTCCCTTATGGTACCCTCCCTGTCGATGAGCTCAGGGTAAACCTGCTGGATTCCGGCAGAGGTAGGCAGGATGTGTTCGTGGGCAAGAGTGAACCCCAGCTTCGACGTATCCAATGGTCCCAGCACTGTATTGACGTTGGCCATAGTGTCCTACCCCCTCAGCGTGCGCCGGTCACTAGCCGGAGCCCGGTTTGAATCAGTCGAAGCCCTGGTGTAGACACCGGCGCGACCTGCAGGCCTCGAATCGGCTGCACCAGAAGGAAATCCTCTCGGCCGAAATTTTCCATATCGAGCTGCCTGGACCCAGGCAACACACCATACTCGACGAGAGCCATGGCGGTATCACCAACGTCGTAGGGAGTCAGCGATATACGCCGTCAACGGACCAAATTGGTTATCTGTCGCCCTAATTGCCCCCTCTGGATTAAGGGACCCTTATTACTCCGTGGACGGGACGAATTCGCTGACCGCGTAGAGTATGTGTTCTGATGAGGCCAGCCGATGTTCTTTAACAGCTTTGTATTCGGGTGAGTTGTACCAATTTCTTATATCGTCAATAGATGGAAATCCCAACAAGACCAGACGAGGGAAAGGCGCATCACCTTCAAGCACTTCCGCCGGGTCTTCCAGGGCAAGGGGCTTACCACCGTGGGGGCCGAGTGTGGGCACGACGCCTTCAAGGTATTTCGCGAAGCGTTCTTGATCGTCGATGCGACCAAGAGCGATCATATAAGCTGCCATTTGATTCTCATTTTCTGAATAGCTGACGTCCTACATTGAGTTGTATCTGAACCTAAATATCCCAGATGAAACTGAGTCTTTTTAAAGATGCGATATTCTGAGACCCCACCGACTACAGGACCGAGCATCGAAGTTGTCAATCGCAGTCCTCCCACTCCAAGAAGCACTTTTGGCATGCCCTGGGTAAACTCTTCAAGCCGGCCACCGTCGCCTCCAGCGAGAATAACGCCTTTCACGCCCGTCCTCCTCCCTCCATCCACTTTCACCGAGCTGATTGACAACAGTTCGGGTTGTTGACCAACGAGGAACGCGACGGCTTTAGGGTGACAACCACGGGACAATCGTCAATGCTGTGAATTGCCCGTGCGAGAAGTATAGGACGTTTGGCCGGAGTCAGACTCAGACTAGGAAGCGCCTGATGTGGCAAACAGGTGAGATGAGCCCTGCCAGGCGTTTGGACAGGCCACTCCGATGGCGGGCTTACTCCCGGATCAAGGCCATAGCCCGCACCCCGGCCTTGTAGTGCTCCTGAGAGGTGGTTTCAGGGCCTGGTCTGTAGACATATGTTCCACCTGGAGTCAGTACCTCCAAGTAGAGCACCTCTTCATGGCCGTCATACCTGACAATGACCGCGTAGTAGTACTCATCGGGGACATAGAACCTCGCGTACCCCTGCTTATTGGTCCTGGAACGACCCACTCCGGCCACAACAACCTTTGCGCCATGCACCGGTTCGCCCTCACGGTCGAGGACCCGGAATCTGCCGGCGCGCCACGGGACGATATGTTTGGTGAGGAATTGACCAATCCTGCCTCTACGGGTAAGGATGTCAGCGTCCGGAATATTCTGCACAACGTCTTTCTCGAACCCCGCTGCCTTTGGAGTCATCCAGTCCGGACCGTATTTTATCCTCAGGTACTCTTCGGGCGGGTTTGGCACGAGGAACTTCTCGCCGATGAAGTCAATCTCTTTCGGTTGAGTAAACAGCCTCAGGGGAGTCTTGACCGCGGGATACTGGACTACGCTGTCGCCGATGATGCGAAAGCAGGTCCAGTCCACCCTGATTGACGACTTGACGAACGATATGCCCACGGAACGGGTGGTGCGGTCGACGTGTGGGTAGTACCCATTTTCCGTGAAGGCGTCGATAACTCCCTCGACCATCTCTTCGGTGAACCCATGAAGTCCGATCACACAGGCTGTATCCATCTCATCGTCCCATGGGATGAATCGGTTCTCCCGGATTGCGCCGAGACACGTGCCCGACGCGAGGAAGAAGACGACCCCGAGCTGATCAAAGATACGCTTTACGTCCTTCAGCGTCTCAGCCGCGGCGGCTGGGTCCAGCGGTTTCGGAGATTTGGTCGACTTCTCGTAGGCCGCGACGCCCGCTTC